>CANLHE010000079.1 GCA_947490605.1 Actinomycetota bacterium | reverse complement strand
GCTTCTACTTCAGTTAAACCAACCACATTTGGCACCTTAAGTGGCACATCACTTGGAGATAATGCAAAGAAACCAGCGCCAATTAACACTGCAATGATCGCTGCAATTGAAAGTAATCTTCTTCTTGGCACAACCTTTTTAATTTTAGTTGTTACTGGCTCACCTTTAATTACATGTTCTAAATCTGCTAACATCGCTTGCGCATCTTGGTATCTATTTTTTGGATCCTTTGCTAATACAACAGCTAACATGCGATCAAGATTTGTATCAAGAGTTGGTTTAATTTGTGATGCTGGAATTAATGGCGCAGATACATGTTGGAATGCAACTGACACTGGGGTATCACCAGTAAATGGTGGCTGACCAGTTAGTAATTCATACATCAAACAACCTAGCGAATAGAGATCACTTCGGCCATCTGCTAACTCACCAGTTGCCTGCTCTGGCGATAAATATTGCGCAGTACCAACAACATTCCAAGTGTTAGTCATGGTGGTGCCCATATCATCAGTAACTCTGGCTATACCAAAATCCATCACCTTAATATCACCGGTATCGGTAATCATTATGTTTCCAGGCTTTATATCTCGGTGCACAATTCCTTTATTGTGTGAGTAATCAAGTGCTTGCAAGATTCCTTTAATTATTTCTAATGATCTAGGAAGTGAAATACTTTGTGTCTGCATCTTCTCTCGAAGAGTTTGCCCATTAACTAACTCCATCACAATATATGGTGAATCATTTTCTTCACCAGAGTCATAAACTGCAACAATTCCCGGATGGTTTAAACCACCGGCCGCCAATGCTTCTTTACGAAATCTGGCAACAAATGCTGGATCTTTTGCTAAATCACGGCGCAAAACTTTAATAGCGACCTGTCGATCTAATCTGGTGTCTAACCCAAGATAAACATCAGCCATTCCGCCGGTACCAATCATTTGGCTAACGATGTATCGGCCGTCAGCTAATTTCGTAATTGGGCTATTCATTTGCTGCCCCGATTTTTTTAATCTCACTACTCACCTTTTTATCAGTAACTTGGGCCCAAATGATTGTGATGTTATCTGGTGCTCCTTTTGCTTTAACCTCGGTGATTAGTGCAGTAATTACATCATCACCAGTGTTTGACTCGATAATTTTGCCGATCTCATAATCAGATAAAAGATTAGTTAAGCCATCTGAGCAAAGTAAAAATTGATCATCTGCTTTTATTTCATAACTAACTAAAATCGGATCAAGACCTGAATCTCCCATTAATGCTTGGGTAAGTAAGGATCTTTGTGGATGATCAAATACTTCCTCAGGTGTAAGCCGTCCTTGATCTAATAGCTCCTGCATCACAGTATGGTCATAACTTAATTGCGCTAATTTGTTATCGCGATAACGGTAACAACGAGAGTCACCAATATGAAGTAATTCAACATTATCCCCTGAGATATTTAGCGCAGTTAAAGTAGTTCCCATCCCAGCCAGCTCTGGATTTTGTTTACTTTTTTCTAATATTTGTGAATCTATTTCATAAGTAATATTTAAAAATAAATCTTCTCGCGAATCGGTATCAATTTCTAGATCACTAATTACCGGTAGAAGTTGGGCTAGTGCGTTGATTGCAATTGCAGAGGCAACCTCACCACCAGCATGACCACCCATGCCATCAGCTACTGCAATTAAATTTGCGCTGTAGATTGCCGAATCTTCATTGCCTTCACGCACTAAACCAAGATCTGTTTGTGCGAAGGAGTTAAACTGCCATTTCATAGAGCCAATCTCACCACATAATTGAATCTATAAAGAAAGGACGCCAACGCAATGCTCATCTATGCCCATCGCGGTGCTAGCAGTGATTTTGCTGAGGGCTCTAAAGCTGCCTATGAGGGCGCAATTGCACAGGGTGCGGATGGATTTGAGTGTGATGTGCGACTGACAAAAGATCGGCAGATTATTTGTTATCACGACCGAAATACCATCCGGCTTTCAAAGATAGATCTTGAGATTGCAAATACCACATACTCTGAATTAAAAGAAAAGGTGAATCCATATCGATTAGATCAATTATTAGATCTAGCGATTAAAAACAAAAAAGATTTAGTAATTGAGTTCAAACATCCAGTTCCAACTGGTGGCTTAGTTGAAAAACTAACCCATAGTTTACTTGCTGAAAAATCTAGCGAAATTATTAAAAGCGAAATTAATATTTCTTTAATCTCTTTTTCCTACCTTGCTACCTTGCGAAATTTAAGAAGTGGGTATCAGAGTGCATACCTTGTTAAAAATAAAGTACTTTCAAAAATAAATCCAGCCCCGATAATCGGTCCAAGCATTAAATTAATTCGAGAAAACCCAGAGTTTGTGGCAAGTGCGATCAAAAAGGGTAAGAAGGTATTTGTTTGGACGGTAAATGACGATGAAGATTTACGTTTATGTGAAAAGTTAGGGGTTAGTGCGGTGATAAGTGATATCCCGGCGCGTGCTCGAAAGCTACTCGGCTACTCTTAACCCATGTCAATCAAGTATGCCTACCTTGGCCCAGCCGGAACATTTACTGAAGCCGCTCTTTTAAAAATTGCTGCAAGTGATGATCAATTAATCGCATATGCAAATGTGACGGCAGCATTAGATGCAGTTCGCAAAGGTGAGGCCAATAAAGCATTAGTACCAATTGAAAACTCAGTTGAAGGTGTAGTTGCTAGAACCCTAGATGAGTTAGCAAGTGGTGAGCCATTAGTAATTACCACAGAGACCACATTGCCAGTTACTTTTTCATTAATGACATTAGAAAATAAAGATCCAAAAGATATTAAATCAATTGCAACCCATCCCCATGCTGAATCTCAATGCCGCTCTTTTATTGCAAAAAACTATCCAAATGCCCAAGTTATTGAAACCGCTTCAACGGCGGCTGCTGCAAAAGGATTAAGTAAGGGTGATTATGACGCGGCGATCGGAGCTGCAATTGCTGCTAAAAATTATCAATTAAAAATAATTGCCGGAGATATTGGTGATAACACAAATGCGGTAACTAGATTTGTGGTGGTTGAAAAGCCAGGCAAATCACCAGCTGCAACTGGTAAGGATCGAACCTCTCTCGCTGTCTTTATTGCAATTGATCACGCCGGCGCACTTCTTGAAGTATTAAATGAGTTTGCAAAACATCAGGTGAATTTAAGTTTTATTCAAAGCCGCCCTACTGGTTCACAGCTTGGTCACTATCACTTCATTATTGATGCTGAAGGTCATATCGATGATATGCCAGTTGCTGCGGCATTGGCTGGGCTTAAAGAAATTTGTGAGGATATTCGTTTTCTAGGTTCCTATCCTCAAGCAAAGTAATCGGTAGGCTACTTTCATATGATCGATTTAAAAGCACTTCGTGAGAACCCAGAAGCATTTAAAGCATCCCAAAAGGTGCGCGGTGAAGATGCTGGCATTGTTGACCAATTACTTAAAGCAGATGATGTGCGGCGTGAAGCAATTAGTGAGTTTGAAAAGTTAAGAGCAGAACAAAACACATTATCTAAATCAGTAGGAGCTGCCAAAGGTGATGAAAAAAACGCCCTGCTTGAGAACGCTAAACAGCTAGCAACTGCAGTTAAAGAGGCAGATAGTAAGCGCGCGGTAGCAGAGGAAGCAGCAAACAAACTGGCATTACTGATTGCAAACTTAATTGATCCAGCAGCGCCTATTGGCGGAGAAGCAGATTTTAAAGTTATTGAAACAGTTGGGAAGCCGCGCGACTTTAAAGCCGAAGGCTTTGAACCAAAGGATCATGTTGAGCTTGGCAAAATAATTAAGGCAATTGATACCGAACGTGGCGCGAAGGTAGCGGGCGCTCGCTCTTATTACCTAACTGGAGTTGGTGCATTGCTTGAGTTGGCATTGGTTAATTACGCCATTGCATCTGCAGTTAAAGCTGGTTTTATTCCAATGATTCCGCCAGTACTGGTTAAGCCAGCGGCAATGGAAGGAACTGGATTTTTAGGACAAGCGGCTGAGAATGTTTATCACTTAAAAGAGGATGAGCTTTATTTAGTTGGTACATCAGAGGTTCCGCTAGCTGCGTATCACATGGATGAAATTTTAGATAACCTGCCAATTAGATATGCCGGTTACTCACCATGTTTTAGAAGAGAAGCAGGCAGTTACGGCAAAGACACCCGCGGAATTATTCGCGTGCATCAATTTGAAAAGGTTGAGATGTTTACATTTTGTAAACCAGAAGATGCTGAGGCAGAACATAAAAAATTATTAAATTGGGA
>CANLHE010000078.1 GCA_947490605.1 Actinomycetota bacterium | reverse complement strand
TAATGGTGCCGTGCATAGTAAAGATCTGGTTGTACTGCTCATTACTTAAGAACTGCATGCCAGGACGGGCTAACTCACTTCTTAACAAAAGAGCTAACAAGCCAGCAATTAAAAACCAAACAAATGAAGTAATTAAATATAGGTAACCAATAGTTTTATGATCAGTTGAGGTTAACCACTTAACCAGCAATCTTCCCTTAGAGGTTGGTGCAACCTTGCCGCTTCCTGCTGCAATGGTTGGGCGTTGGGCGTAAGTGGTCATGCGTTAGCTGCTTTCTCTTCGGCTACTAATCCTTCAATATAGGTTTGATACTCAGCTGGTGTAACTACTTTAACGGTAAAGAGCATCTGTGAGTGATTTCTTCCGCACAAAATATTGCATCTGCCCGGGAAGGTTCCTAATTTATTAGCGGAAAACTCTAGCTGATTAGTTACGCCAGGTAGGTTTTGCATTTGGATCATAAAGGCTGGGATCCAAAAGCCATGAACCACATCATTTGCAGTTAAAGTGAATCTAACATTCTCACCCAATGGCAAGTAAAGTGTTGGTGGTTGGGCAGGTGTGCCAGTAACAGTCGCGCTCTTGTAGTCACCAGCATCTTTGTAATTAAATTGCCATGACCACTGAAATCCTTCAACATCAATAAAATGTGAGACCTGTTCGTCTGGAGTAATTTTTACAATTTTTGATTCACTTTGCACAGTGAAGTAAAAAAGAACTGCCACAATAATAAAAGGGATGATGGTGTAGGCAACTTCTACTGGAATGTTGTATTGAGTTTGCTTTGGAAAGCTCTCATCTTTTTTGCGATGAAAGAAAACTGGCCATAAAATTAAAATTAAGGTGAAAACTCCAACTACGCCAGCTGCAATCCAAGACCATTGCCATAATGAAAGTGAGTGGTCATTAACGCTAGACAAGCCTTTTTCAAAGCCAAGACCAGATATCTCGCCTTTGGAGCAACTAGTAAGTAAGAAGGTGGCGGCCAGGAAGGTTGGGATTGATTTAAGGTGAGACCGGCGCATGGGCTTAAGGATAACCTTCTGCCATAGAAGTTACAGACGCTGGCGGTTAGGGGTATCAGGTGGTTCGCATCACAGGTGATTTCCAGCAGGAAAGAGTGCTACACCCTGCCGCAAATGCCCTGTTAAATGAGTTTTTTACCAAAGGTTGGCCAGATCCTGCCAAATTAAATAACAGCTCTAGGCAAGCGAGTATTTTGCAGGAGCAGGTGAGGCAAAGTTTTGCAAAAGCATTAAATGTTCGAAGCGATGAAATCGAATTTTTAGGTGAACCAGATTTAGGATTTCAATTAGCCGTTCAAGGATTGTTAACTCCAGATAACAAGTTGTTTTATTCAAGTATCGATCGACAAAAGGTTTTTGCAGTAGCGTCCTATGAAAAAAATAATGACAGAGATGTAACTCAGCTGCCGGTAAATAATCTTGGGCAAATTCAAGAATCTGCAATCACCGCAAATGATCTTTTGATTTGGCAGGTTGCCAATGGTGAAACTGGAAATATCCAATCAGCCCCAAAGAGTAAATCGATGATCTTTGCCGATTGCACAAGTAGCGGCGTTGACTTACTACCAACCTTTGATTACCAAACAGCTTTGTTTGATAGTAGATCCTGGGCAGGACCTGCCGGTCTTGGCATATTGATTATTAAATCCGACGCCAAGTGGCGCAATCCTCTGCCTCATAATGATCTATCCCGCGCCCCCGGCACCTACTCACTTCCGCTCCTACTTGCTAGCGCAGTTGCCTTAGAAAATTACCAAGCGCAAAGTGATAACCGGGATAAATTAAAGCAAGAGATAATTTCATTCATAACTGACCAAATTGCTGATGTTGATTTTGCATCTGCCCCAACTGGGCTTGGAAAATTCCTATCTATATCAATTAAAGATGTTGAAGCAGATCGCTTGCTCCTTGATTTAGAGGAGGCTGGTTTTGCAGTTGACTCAGGCTCTGCCTGCAAATCCGCTGATATGAAGCCATCTCATGTATTAGCTGCCATGAATAGGCCAATCGCTGGAAACATTCGGCTAACCATCCACAAAGAGATTACTGGGCAAATCGTAAAAGAGTTTTGTATTGCGCTGAAAGCAAGTGTTACTAAATTACGAGGAAACTAACCAACTAGCTTCACATTTAGATGCGGCTTAACCTCATCGGTGGCAGCTTTGCCATAAGCAGTTTCAAATCGAGTTAAAAACTCATCTTGGGTAAATCGATACTCTTGAGTGCCAGTAGTTTCAATGCAGTAGGTGGCAAGAAGTGAACCAAGTTGAGCACATCTTTCGTGGTTTAAACCCCAAGAAAGGCCAGCAATAAATCCGGATCTAAAATTATCGCCAACTCCAGTTGGATCTAACTTTGCCTTCTCCTTAGGAACGCCAACATAAATTGTCTCTTTGCCATGCTCTTCAATTTGCGCACCCTTTGAACCTAATGTGACAACTCGAACCTTTACACGATCAAATAACTGACGATCAGTCCAACCAGTCTTTTGAATAGCAAGTGCTAACTCATACTCATTTAAAAATAAGTACTTTGCCCCATCAATTAATTGCGCAATCTCTTTGCCATTCATTCGGGCCATTTGCTGCGAAGGGTCTGCTGCAACTGGAATATTTAACTCCCGAGCCATTTGTGAGTAGCGCATCATTGCTTCGGGATCATCGGGTGAAATAACTAGTAAATCAAACTTGCCAGTTTTTTCAATAATTGGTGAGAGCTCAATATTTCTTGCCTCACTCATAGCACCCGGGAAAAAGGATGCAATCTGATTTAACTCAGTATCAGTTGTCACCATAAAGGTGGCGGTGTGAAGAGTCTCTGAAACTAAAACATGTGAGGTATTAACGCCATGGCGTTTAAGCCAAGCTTCATAATCAACCCAGTCACGACCTACTGCGGCAATTAAAATTGGATTAAGACCGAGCGCGCCCATTCCAAATGAAATATTGGCACCACAGCCACCACGACGGATTTCTAAAGTATCTACTAAAAATGAGAGTGAGACTTTTGCAAGTGAGCCGGCAACAAGTGAATCAGTGAACTTGCCACCAAAACTCATTATGTGGTCGCCACCGACTGAACCGGCAACTGCCACCTTCATAATTTTTTGCTAACTATTAATTAAATGAATCGCCGCAGGCGCATGAGCCACCAGCATTTGGATTATCGATTGTGAATCCTTGTTTCTCGATAGTGTCAACAAAATCAATTGTGGCACCCATTAAATAAGGCGTGCTCATCTTGTCAGTTACTACTCGCACCTTTGCGGCACCGAACTCAGTCAAAGTATCACCATCAAGATTGCGATCATCAAAATAAAGTTGGTAGCGAAGTCCTGAACATCCGCCTGGTTGAACAGCAACGCGAAGGCTTAGATCATCTCGTCCTTCTTGCTTAAGAAGAGAGGAAACCTTTTCAGCAGCAACATCGGTAAGTGCGATTGAGGCTGTTGAAATCTTCACATCTGTTGTGCCAGTTGTCTCTGTGCTCATATTCACTCACTCTCCAATAATTCCTAGGCTCATAGATTACTAGTTCTGAGCCCGCTATATCGCCACCAAAACCTGTGAGCGTTTACACTCACCGCATGGGAATAACTGATCTTCTGCTGCTGGGCCAGCAAAAAGATCTAAATAGTGAGCGCGGTGTCTCCTGCGATGGCGAGTTACCAGCAGCCAGTGATCCAAAATTGGTAGAGCGTGCGATTGCAGCTAGATCTGCACTCGGCTCAAAGGCGATGGTGCTAGGTCATCACTATCAACGTGATGAGGTAATTGCCTTTGCAGATATCCGTGGTGATTCATTTAAATTAGCCCAAGCAGCTGCTGATAATCGAGATGCGGAATTCATTTTTTTCTGTGGCGTGCACTTTATGGCCGAAAGCGCTGACATTTTAACCTCTAAAAATCAAAAAGTTATATTGCCAGATTTAGCAGCCGGCTGTTCGATGGCAGATATGGCAACTGCATCCCAAGTTGATAACTGTTGGCAGGTATTAACAAAATTAGGAGTAGCGAATAAAACAATTCCAATTACCTATATGAACTCATCGGCTGCAATTAAAGCCTTTACTGGTGAGAACAATGGCGCGGTTTGTACCTCATCTAATGCGATGAGAGCCATGAAGTGGGCATTTGAAAAGGGTGAGAAGGTTTTATTCCTTCCCGATCAACACTTAGGAAGAAACACAGCAGTTTCATCTCTTGGCTTAAAACTTGAGGATTGTGTGCTTTGGAATCCATGGAAACCAAATGGTGGA
>CANLHE010000077.1 GCA_947490605.1 Actinomycetota bacterium | reverse complement strand
TCAAAAGATTTAGTGAATCTAGTGTCTTGTGGCTTTACGGTTATGAAATATAACCAATCTCCAGACACTGGATTCACTGCAGCATCAAGTGCATCCTGTCCAGGATTACCAATTGGTCCTATTGGGAGTCCTTGATACTTGTAAGTGTTGTACCTGGAGTTTATCTCCAACCGCTTGTACGGCAGGCGTATTTGGCCCCGAAGATTGGCCGCATAATCAACAGTGGCATTCATCTGAAGCGGCATTCTGATCTTTAAGCGGTTGTAAATCACTCTGGCAATTTTTGTGAAATCTTGCGGGTCACCCTCTGCTTGAATTATCGAAGCTATTGTCACCAACTCAAACGGTGAGAATCCATTAAAACCTTGATCAATCTTGCTAGTTTTTGCTGCAATATTAAATCTTTGAATCATCTGATTTACAGCTGTATCAGTTGAAGTGCCAGGAGGAAAAGAGTACTGAGCCGGAAACAAAAAACCCTCTAAGTTTGAAGTTTTGTAAATCTTATCTGGTCTTACGGATGCTGATAGATTTCCAGAAACTAAATTTGATTTTTTAAGCATATCGAAAATCTCATTTTTCCTAAGTCCCTCAATGAAGCCAAAAACACCGCGATTTCGCTTTGAGTCAAGTAGTTGGTCTAAGGCGGCGTTTGCAGATATTCTAAGATCGATTTCATGAATTCCAGGTGATATCGAATTAGATCGTCTATCGTTAATCGCTAACTTATAGAAAACTTTGCTCGCTTTAATGACTCCAGATTCATAAAGTTTCTCGGCAATTTTACTACCGGTGTCTCCAGATTCAATTAATACATCTACCTTCTGACTCGAGCTTGTATCTGGATAATCGTTCAATAGAAAAGTATTATGAATCGAGTTAGCACCAAAAGTAAAGACAAATAAACTCAGCACTAGCGCAATATATTTCTTCAAAAGATTTCACCAACAGATGTTCCCGATTTCTCATTCAAAATTGCACTTTCTAAAATATTTACAGCAGCGATTTGGTCGATGACCGCCTTGCTCTCTTTAGAGTTTTTCCCAGCCTCCCTCATTTGTGAATATGCATTTGTAGTAGAAAGGCGCTCGTCAACAAGATAAATTGGTCCGGAAAAAATACTTTTGACTAATTTCGCAAAATTAATTGCTTGTACAGATTTTGGACTATTTTCTCCAGATAAATGTCTTGGATTTCCAACTACTGCATAGATAGGTTTGATATCGCTGAATATCTCAGTTAGTTTTTCAGCTAATTTATCATCATTCAAAATAGTTGCATGCGGCGATACTAAAATCGACTCAGAGTCTGACGTTGCAACACCAATTCGCTTCTCGCCAAAGTCAAAACCAATCCTTGTTCCAATATCTATTGGTTTAGTCATTTTTCATTCTATTTCTAATTGATCTTCCCATTTATTAAGTTTGTAATTTCAGATAATGCTTTATCAATAGATTTAGCATCTACTCCTCCACCTTGCGCAAAATCATCCTTTCCGCCACCACCACCACCAAGAACTGCCGAACCAGTTTTTATTAATTCACCGGCCTTAATACCCAATTTATTTGCCTCTACAGAAACAGCTGCGACAAGCAATGGCTTTGAACTAGTAGTCGTAGCAAGCACGATTACACCAGATTTAATCTTTCCTTTTAAATCGATAGCAATCGATCGCATATCCTCTACTGAAATTTCATCCGCTAAGTGCTCACTGATTAAATTAATGCTTCCAATCGATTTAGCTTTTTTAACTAAATCCCCTGCAGTGGCCATTGCCTTTGCGCTACGAACAGCGGAAAGCTCTTTCTCCATACCTTTCATTTTTTCTACTAATTCTGAGACCCGTTGAGGCAATTCATCTGCCCGAACGCCTTTAATAATTTCAGTCAGTGAATTAAGCAATACATGCTCACGTGCTAAGAATTTATAGGCGTCATAGCCAACAAGGGCTTCAACACGTCTAACACCTGCTCCAATTGAAGATTCAGATAGCAATTTAACCAATCCAAGCTGACCAGATCTTGATACATGAGTTCCGCCGCAAAGCTCTTTTGCCCATTCACCAACACTTACTACCCGAACTTGATCACCATATTTTTCGCCAAATAGCGCCATTGCACCCATTGCGCGAGCAGCATCTTGCGACATTACCTCTGCATGAACTTGTAAATCTGCAATTAACAACTCGTTCACTCTGCTTTCTACATCATTAAGAACTGACACAGGTACTGCAGCTGTAGATGGAAAATCAAATCGGAATCGACCTGGAGCGTTCTCAGAGCCTGCTTGAGTTGCCGTTTCACCCAAAGCTTCTCGAAACGCTTTATGAACCATATGAGTGGCTGTGTGAGCTCTTGAAATAGCCAATCTGCGTTCTAAATCTATATCTGCAATTGCGGCTGACCCATTTTTTACAACTCCACTTAATACCGTTCCGCGATGAACAATTAATCCAGGCAATGGTGTTTGAACATCATCAATTTGAATTACAGCACCACTGGCTAGTTTTATTGTCCCGCCATCTGCTAATTGACCGCCGCCTTCAGCATAAAAAGGTGTGCGATCGAGAGTTATTTCAATCTCGACGCCAGGATTAGCCTCTGAAACACTTTTACCATCGACTAGTAACCCGGTTAATTTTGCTTCAGCAGAAATATTGTCATAACCAATAAATTTTGAAGTTCCAGATTTATCAACTATTCCACGATACTCAGTTAAATCAGTATGGCCACTCTTTTTAGCTTTAGCATCTGCTTTAGCTCGATCTCTTTGTTCATTCATTAATTTTCTAAAGCCCACTTCATCAACGCCAAGTCCCTGCTCGCGCGCCATTTCAAGGGTTAAATCAAAGGGAAAGCCATAAGTATCATGCAACTTAAATGTGGTATCGGCCGATAATGATTTAATGTTTGAAATTTTTAACTCACCTGCTGCTAAATCGAAAATAGTTGTTCCACTCTTTAAAGTTTGAATAAAACTATCTTCTTCTGCCTCTGCAATTGCCAGAATTCGATCAGATCCACTTACTAACTCTGGATACTGTGGTCCCATAGCCTTAATTGAACTCTTAATTAATTCACCCATTACAACCTCTTGCGAACCAAGTAATCGCATGTTGCGAATCGTGCGTCGCATCATTCTTCTTAGAACATATCCCCTGCCTTCATTTCCTGGGGTAACACCATCTCCAATTAGCATCATTGCAGTTCGGGCATGATCTGCAACAACTCGCAGTGAGACATCAGATTTTTCATCTTTTCCATACTTAACTTTTGTTAGTGCAGATGCCTTATCTAGAATTAACTTCGTAGTGTCAATTTCGTAAATATTCTCAACTCCCTGCAGTAGCGCGGCAGTTCGTTCTAATCCCAGACCCGTGTCTATATTTTTAGCTGGCAACTCGCCAACAATCGGGAACGAATTTTTATCTCCACCTTCACCGCGGATGTTTTGCATGAAAACTAGATTCCAGATTTCTAGATAACGGTCTTCATCGGCAATCGGCCCACCTTCTTTGCCATAAGCGCTTCCTCTATCAAAATAAATCTCTGAGCATGGACCGCAAGGACCCGGAACTCCCATTGACCAAAAGTTGTCTGCCATTCCTCGTCGCTGAATTCGATTCTTTGGGACGCCAACTTGTTTCTCCCAAATTTGCGCTGCCTCATCATCATCTTCGTAAACTGTTACCCAAAGTTTGTCCTCACTAAAACCATATCCACCTTCGGATGTTGATTTAGTTAGCAATTCCCATGCAAGAGAAATCGCGCCTTCTTTAAAATAATCTCCAAAAGAAAAATTACCGCACATTTGAAAGAAAGAAGCGTGCCGTGTGGTCTTACCAACTTCATCGATGTCTAATGTTCGAACACACTTTTGAACTGAGGTAGCACGTTTGTATGGTGGCTTAACTTCACCAAGGAAAAATGGTTTAAACGGAACCATGCCAGCGTTAACTAATAAAAGATTTGGGTCATCAGCAATGAGCGAAGCGGAAGGAACAACAGTGTGTCCAAGCTTTAAAGAATTACCCTCTTCAAAGAAATTTAGCCAGCGGGAGCGAATATCAGCGGAGTTCATCACTACGCCTTCGCTTTGCTTTTTTTCTTACCCTTTTTCTTTAGCTTTGCCGCAGTAACAAGGGCGGCGGCTGCCTTCATGGCTAATGGGTTTTCATCAAGAAATGATTCAGTCGCACTTGTAACTTTTTTAGTAAGACCTTCAATAGATTTGCCAGCATTGCTAATACTTTGCAGTGGACCATTGATCATCCGAATAGTTTTTGTAACTTCATCAATTAAACGAGAGGTTCGGACTACCGTGTAGGAAATCGCGATCGCGATCACAGCAAGGGATGACGCAGCAATTATCGTTGCAATCCCACCTGGGCCCATGTTGGGAAGAATACCTGAAAAGGTGGGAACTACTTGGCAGCGGCTGGAGTATCGACCCCAGTCTCTTTGCGTTGTGCTGGTGTAATCGGTGTCGGTGCGCCAGTAAGTGGATC
>CANLHE010000076.1 GCA_947490605.1 Actinomycetota bacterium | reverse complement strand
ATTGAAAGTTTTTAATTTAAGGAGTTATAAGGGATAATTCAGGTTCCGCCATTGTGTAGTGGCTAGCACATGAGCCTTTGAAGCTCAGGGTCCAGGATCGATACCTGGTGGCGGAGCCACCAAGTAAAGGGGGTAACAGATGAGCAAGATAGAGCTTGTCGTTGTCCTTGCGGCCGGTGAAGGCACGCGAATGAAATCAAAAAATTCAAAGGTGCTACATGAAATTGCTGGGCGCTCAATTATTCATAATTTACTTTCTGCAGTTGAACCACTTTCGCCAAAAAATTTAACAGTAGTTGTAGGCGCCCATAAAGATGAGGTAATTGATCATCTTGCCGAGGTAGCGCCAAAAGCAAAAACCGTTTTTCAAGATAAACGCAATGGCACAGGTGGTGCTGCACAACTTGCGCTCGCAGAGCACAAGGGCGATGGCACGATATTGATACTGGCTGGTGATACACCACTGCTTACCACCCAAACACTTCAAGAGTTTCAAGCAGTGCATCAAAGTGAGAAGAATATTGCTTCGGTCCTAACTGCACTCTTGCCTGATCCAACTGGATATGGTCGGATTGTCCGCAGCGAAGGTAGTGTGATTTTGAAAATAATTGAAGAAAAAGATGCAACCGAATCAGAAAAAGAGATTGATGAGATTAATACTGGCGTCTACCTATTTGATATTAAAGCACTTCGTGAGGTAATTGGGAAACTTAAAAATGATAACTCGCAAAAGGAGCTATATCTAACCGATGCAATTAGTTTGTTAAATACCAGCGGAAGTAATGCTCATGCGATTCTTTCAAATGATTACACTGAAACTCTTGGCATAAATGATCGAACCCAATTGGCTGAATGTGCAGCAATTATGCGAGATCGAATCAATAATCAGCATATGTTAAATGGCGTCACAATTATTGATCCAACTACAACTTGGATTGATGCGGATGTAAAGATTGAATCTGATGTAGTGATTTATCCAGGTACATCGATTACTGGAGAATCTAAGGTTAAATCTGGAGCGATTATCGGGCCACGAACTACCCTTAATGACTGCACTGTAGCTGAGGGTGCAAAAGTCATTGAATCAAATTGCACCGACTCAGAAATTGGAAAAGATGCAAAGGTTGGCCCATTCACATACCTGCGCAAAGGAACAGTTCTAGAAAATGAGAGCAAAGCGGGTGCATTTGTTGAAGTTAAGAATTCAACCCTGGGCAAAGGATCAAAAGTTAACCATCTTTCATATGTTGGGGATGCGCAAATTGGCGATGAAACAAACGTAGGAGCTGCAACAGTATTTGTAAATTATGATGGCGAAAAGAAGCATCAAACCAAAATCGGCAGTCAGGTGCGGATCGGCAGCAACACTATGTTGGTTGCGCCAGTAACTGTTGGCGATGGTGCGTATACGGCGGCTGGCTCTGTGATCAATGAGGATGTGCCGGCTGGCGCGATTGGAATCGGGCGGGCTCGCCAGGTAAATATCTTAGGTTGGGTACTTCGTAAACGGAAAGAGAGCAAATCTGCCGCGGCAGCAAAAAAAGCTGGCGCAAAAGAGTAAGCAATTACTAGTAGAGTTAACCTAGATTCACCACAGTGAGGGGGAAGCTAAACTGAACGAAATCCGCTTAACCTCCGAAAAAAGTTTGCGTTTATTTACCGGTCGTGCCTACCCAGAGCTTGCAGATGAAGTTGCATATGAGCTTGGGATTCCAATAACACCAACATCAGCATATGACTTTGCTAATGGTGAAATATTTGTCAGATTTGAAGAGAGTGTGCGCGGAAGTGATGCTTTCGTATTACAAAGTCATAGCGCTCCTGTAAATAAGCAAATCATGGAGCAGTTAATTATGGTCGATGCACTAAAGCGAGCATCTGCAAAAAGAATTACCGTGGTTCTGCCATTTTATGGTTATGCCCGTCAAGACAAAAAACATCGTGGCCGGGAACCAATCTCGGCAAGATTGATGGCAGATCTTTTTAAAACCGCTGGCGCAGATCGTTTAATGTGTGTAGATCTACACACCTCTCAGATTCAAGGATTTTTTGATGGCCCAGTAGATCACCTTTTCGCACTTCCACTACTAACAAATTATGTTGGTAGCAAAGTTGATCGCAAAAACCTAGTAATTGTCTCACCTGACTCTGGTCGAGTAAGAGTTGCAGAGAGATGGAGTGAATTACTTGGCGGTTGCAGCATTGCATTTATTCATAAAACCCGTGACCCAAGAGTTCCCAACGAGGCCACTGTTGGCAAGGTAGTTGGTGATGTTAAAGGCATGACCTGCGTAGTAATCGATGACATGATCGATACTGCTGGCACGGTAACAAAAGCGGTAGATGCATTAATTGAGGATGGCGCTAAAGATGTAATTATTGCTGCAACTCACGCAGTTTTATCTGGGCCAGCAATTGATCGATTGAAGAAGTCAAGAGTTTCTGAGGTAGTAGTCACAAATACCCTGCCAATTGCAGAAGAAAATAGATTTGATAATTTAACTGTGCTCTCAATCGCGCCACTGCTTGCACGGGCGATCAGAGAGGTCTTTGAAGATGGCTCCGTGACCAGCCTTTTTGACGGGCATAGCTAGGAATACTGCTTTACCTGCAGATCTTTTCTACTCGATTTGTCCTTTTACCTATCCGTTCGCTAACCTAGCGCTTCGTTCCGCGAGGGATAAAACCGTTATCGAGGGAGAAGTAAAATGGCTGAAATTTCAATCAAGGGCGCACGCCGAACTGAGTTTGGTAAAGGCGCATCACGCAGATCACGCCGTGATGGATTTATTCCGGCAGTAATTTATGGTCATGGCGAGAAGCCACAACATGTTGCACTTCCTTCTCGTGAAATAGGAATTGCCCTAAAGACCTCAAACGTTTTGATTGATGTTGTATTAGATGATCACACAGAGTTAACTCTTCCAAAATCTGTCTCTCGTGATCCATTAACTGGTTTGTTAGAACATATTGACTTAGTAATTGTTCGTCGCGGTGAGCGAGTTGTTGTTTCTGTTCCAGTTCATACTGAAGGTAAGTATGACCAAGATGGAATTTTGGAGCATACAAATAACTCTATTGAGGTTGAGACTGATGTAACCAGCATTCCAGCATTCTTAATGTTGAGTATGGAAGGAATGGTTGCTGGTGAATCTAAGTTTGCATCCGATGTTGTACTACCTGAGGGTGTTAAATTAATTAGTGATCCAAAGATGACTGTTGTTCACTTGTCAGTTAAATCAGCTGAGGTTGAAGAGGTTGCTGTTGTTGCCGCTCCTGCTGAAGGTGATGCTGCCGCTGCCGCCGCTCCTGCTGAAGGTGATGCTGCTGCCGCCGCTGCTGGTGGAGATGATAAGAAGGACAAAAAGAAGTAAGTAAGGACTAGCCTTAACTTATGGCGGATCGCTGGTTAGTAATTGGTTTAGGAAATCCTGGACCTGATTATGAAAAAACTCGCCACAATATTGGCCACCTTGTAGTTGACTCACTTTCTGGCAGCCAGAAATTTACTGCCCATAAATCTAGGATGGATATCTCTGAGGTCAAATGCGGCGGTGAGATTTTAGTCTTAGCAAAATCTCGCGGGTTTATGAATGAAACTGGTGGACCAGCTAAGGCCTTAATTGATTTCTATAAAATTCCAATTGAAAAAACTATAGTTATTCATGATGAACTAGATCTACCATTTAAAAATTTAAGACTAAAGCTTGGCGGTGGCGATAATGGCCATAACGGTCTTAAGTCACTGACCTCTTCACTTTCAACTGCCGACTATTACCGGATAAGAATGGGAATTGGCCGGCCAATGGGTGAACAAGATCCAGCAGATTTTGTCTTAAAGCCATTTTCTAAAGAAGAACGAAAAGATATGCCAGAGTTTGTTCAAAGTGGCGCGGATTCAGTTGAAGCACTTGTCCTCAATGGCTTGGATAAAGCTCAAACCGCTTTTAATTCCTAAGAGTTCTCAGCCAGTATTTCGAAGGCCCGCTGCAACTCCATTTATAGTTAAAAGTAATGCCCGAGCAAGAAGTGGATCGACCTCTTTTTGATTACGTACACGCTTCAGAAGTGATATTTGAAGTAGTTGTAATGGCGCAAGGTATGTATCGCGAATCTGCAAAGTTCTAGCCAAAATCGGTTGATTTCCTAAGATTTCAGTTTTGTTTGTCATTAGTAGTAATTCATTAACAGTTAATTCAAACTCAGCCTTGATTTGATCAAATATTTTATGCAGCGATGGATCAACTAACTCACTTACGTAGCGTTGTGCGATAGCTAAATCAGTCTTAGCCAGCGTCATCTCTACATTACTTATAAAGGTGCGGAAGAAGTGCCAATCCTTTAACAAGGTCTGCAATAAATCACCTTTACCAGCTTCGCGAGCAGCCTTTAAGCCAGAGCCAACTCCATACCAACCTGGCACAATTTGGCGTGATTGTGTCCAACCAAAAACCCATGGAATTGCACGGAGTGAATCAAGCCCACCTGAATCTTGTGGCCTTCTAGAAGGTCT
>CANLHE010000075.1 GCA_947490605.1 Actinomycetota bacterium | reverse complement strand
TGCCTAGGACAACTGGATCTACCGCATAGAGCTGAATAGATCTAGGAGTTTCACCAACACCAGGTTTAATTAATCTAAAAGTTTCTTCACGTCGTTCAATTAATGCTCTAGCGGTAACCATCTCAGAGACAAATAATCCCGCACCTTGTTCTCGGCATAATCTTCTAAAGGCAGCATTAGTAATACCAGCCATTGGAGCAAGAACTACTGGCGTTGTAAGAACTACCTCATTATTTTTAAAGTTGCCATTAGAAATTGGCAGACGAAGTGGCTTAACCTGCGTTAACAATTAGCAACCTAATAATTTAGGCGCTAAATAATTTTGCACCTGATCAATTGCAATTCGAGATTGGGCCATTGAATCACGCTCGCGAATTGTTACTGCTTGATCATCTAAGCTTTCAAAATCAACGGTGATACAAAATGGGGTTCCGATCTCATCCTGGCGGCGATACCTTCTACCAATCGCACCAGCATCATCAAAATCAACATTCCAATTTTTGCGCAGTGAATCAGCTAGATCCTTTGCCTTTGGTGAAAGGTCGGCATTTCTAGATAAAGGTAATACGCCAATTTTTACTGGTGCTAATCGGTAATCTAATTTCATCAACGCTCTTTTTTCCATCTCACCCTTAGAGTTTGGCGCTTCATCTTCGGTATATGCATCCATCATGAAAGTTAATGCGCAGCGATCAACACCTGCTGCTGGTTCAATTACATAAGGTGTCCAACGTTCATTTTTCTCTTGATCAAACCAGGTTAAGTTTTCACCAGATGCTCTGGAGTGTGATTTCAAATCAAAATCAGTTCGGTTAGCAATACCTTCTAGCTCACCCCACTCAGTGCCGGCAAACTCAAACTTATACTCAATATCAGCTGTTCGCTTTGAGTAATGAGAAAGTTTCTCTTTTGGATGTTCAAAGATTCTAAGTCGGTCTGGATTAATTCCTAGATCCTTATACCAAGAAAGTCTGGTATCAATCCAATATTGGTGCCAAGTCTCATCAGTTCCAGGAACTACAAAGAACTCCATCTCCATCTGCTCAAACTCACGGGTTCTAAAGATAAAGTTTCCAGGGGTAATTTCATTTCTAAATGATTTACCAATCTGGCCAATACCAAATGGTGGTTTTTTTCTAGAGGTTGATGCCACGTTATCAAAGTTAATAAAAATTCCTTGCGCAGTTTCTGGCCGCAAGTAGGCAAGGCCGGATTCATCTTCAACTGGTCCAAGATAGGTTTTAAGTAAGCCAGAGAATTGTTTAGGAGCAGTGAACTTTCCTTTGGTGCCACAGTTTGGGCAATTTACTTCCTCAAGTGAATCTGGTTTTTTCTTATACTTATTTTCATAAGCCTCTTCAAGGTGATCTGCGCGGTAGCGTTTATGGCAGCTTGTGCACTCAGTTAATGGATCAGAGAATGTTTCAACATGTCCTGATGCTTGCCAAACTTCGCGGGCTAAAATTACGCAGGAATCTAAACCGACAACATCATCCCTGCCTTGCACCATTGATTTCCACCACTGGCGCTTAATATTATTTTTTAATTCAACACCTAATGGACCGTAATCCCAGGAAGCTCTAAGGCCGCCATAAATTTCAGAAGATGGGTAAACAAAGCCACGACGTTTGGCTAATGAAACAATTGTCTCTAAACGATCCTGCGCCATTTGATCTCCATCCGGCTGGCTGTCGGCGGCTTGCTCTTAATGGATTACTTTACGCTAGATTTAGCAAATGTTAGTTATCGCACTTGCTGCCACCACAGTATTAGCCACATTTTTAGGTGGAATGCTGGCACTTCGCGCTAAAGATCGCTTTCATTTAGTTCTTGGCCTATCAGCTGGATTACTGCTTGGGCTAGTTGGCTTTGATTTACTACCTGAGATTTTTGAGATGAATACCAATAACTTAATTGGGGTTAGAACTATTTCCGTGGCATTAATTGCCGGATTCCTATCCCTCCACTTTATTGAACAATTTGCCGGCTCGCATGAACCTGCAGAATCTGATTATGGTCATGAACATACTCATGCAGTTGAGATTGCTGGCACCGTTGGTGCGATTGCAATGGCAGGTCACATATTTCTAGATGGTGTTGCATTAGCTTTAGCATTTAAAGTAAGTAACGCTTTAGGTTATGCAGTATTTATTGCCATGCTAGTTCATGCATTTAGTGATGGCTTGAACACTGTTGCCTTGCTTATTAAAACTGGACAATGGCGAAGCCGAGGTAAGTATTTACTTGCGCTAGATGCAATCGCTAGAGTTGGTGGAGCAGCAATTGGCTCTGCACTAACAATTAGCGATAGCAATCTTGCGATTTATCTTGCAGTATTTTCTGGAATTGTTATCTATCTTGCCACCTCTCATATATTGCCAGAGGCGCACTCAAAACATCCTTCTAAAGTAACAATGCTTGCCACGCTAGCTGGAGTAGTAATTATGTGGGCGGTAGTTTCAAATCTTTAATTAAGCCTTACCAAACCTACGCTCGCGCTCGGCATATATTTCAATAGCTTTCCATAAAGTTCTTCGGTCAGCATCTGGCCACAAGACGTCTAAGTAAACCATCTCAGCATAAGCTGATTGCCACATCAAAAAGTTGCTGGTCCGCTGCTCACCGGAGGATCTTAAGAAAAGATCAACATCACGCATTTGTGGGGCGTAGAGATATTTATTGATTGATTTTTCAGTAAGTGAATCAGGTTTAAGTTTCTTTTTTATTGCATCCTTTGCAATGGCAACTGCTGCATCTAGCATCTCAGCCCGGCCACCATAATTAACACACATATTTAAGGTTAAAACTTTATTGTTCTTAGTTAACTCTTGCGCTTCTTTTAACTCCTTTAATACACCTGCTAATAATCTTTTCTCTCTTCCTACCCAGCGAATCTTTACACCAAGCTCATTCATCTCATCGCGCCTCTTTCGTAAAACTTGGCGATTAAACTCCATTAAAAACTTAACCTCTTCAGGGGATCTGCGCCAATTTTCAGTTGAGAATGCATATGCACTTAACTCTTTTACACCTATTTCAATTGCGCCATGCACCATATCTAGTAGTGAGGCTTCACCTGCTTCATGTCCTGCTGTTCTTGCTAATCCTCTTTGCTTTGCCCATCTGCCATTGCCATCCATAACCAGTGCAACATGCTCTGGGATTTGTTTTTGATCCATCTTTGGCGGCTTAACGCCACTTCGATGCGGTGTTGGTGGAGTTACTTTTTTAGCCACGACTTACTCTCTCAACTAATGGCAGAGAACGTAATCCACGTTCTAGATGCCATTGCAGATAGGCGGCGATTAAGCCGGATGCCTCACTTCGATTTTTTGCTTCACTTAATTGCGCTTGGTCCCAATCACCGGTTAATAAGTTAGCCATCAATTCCAAAGTTACTGGTGATGGTGAAGCAGAGGCAGATGGTTTGCAGGTAATACATACAGAGCCACCACCTTGAAGTGAGAAGAACTTATGTGGCCCTGGTGCATCACAGCGAGAACAAATTGTTAAAGATGGGGCGTAACCTGCAACAGATAATGATCTTAATAAATAAGCATCTAGTATTAAGGATGCGTCATATCTTTTCTCAGCTAATGCTTTAAGTGAGCCGCTAACTAATAAGTATTGTTGCAGCGCTGGCTCATGCTCGGCCTGGGTAAATCGCTCTGCTGCTTCCAGAATGGCACTTGCCACTGTCCAGCTTTGGTAATCACTTGATAAAACATCACCGTAATTTTCAATACTTACTACCTGCGTAATAGTGTCAAAGGTCCGGCCGGTATAAAGCTGTAGATCAACATAACTTGCAGGCTCTAAACGTGCACCAAATCTAGATTTAGTCCGTCGCACTCCCTTAGCTACCGCTTTTATTCGACCATGATCTTTGGTGAATAAAGTAATAATGCGATCTGCCTCCCCCAATTTTTGGGTGCGCAGCACAATCGCCTGATCGCGGTATAAAGACATGCCCCTAAGTTACTAGAGGAGTAAGACAGAGTTAGTTAGCGAACTGCTCGATTGATTGAAGAGATTACTGCTTTAAGGGCTGCAGTAGTTGTACTTGGATCAATTCCAACTCCCCAATAAACCTTCCCAGCGATCTCACACTCAAGGTAGGCGGCAGCTTTCGCATCTCCACCAGCAGATAATGCATGCTCGTAATAATCTAAAACTCTGACTGAAAGTTTTGGCTCATAAGCATTAACAATTGCAACAAAAGCTGCAATTGGGCCATTACCGGTGCCAGTTAACTTTTGGCTAACTGCGTTATCAAGTAATTCAATAGATAGATCAACATCTTTAT
The DNA here is from genome assembly GCA_947490605.1 of Actinomycetota bacterium. The sequence continues at coordinate 226 of CANLHE010000075.1, read as the reverse complement.
CCATCTGCGAGGTTTGAGATAGACCAGCTAATTTAAATCTGCCCCATTGATTATCTTTTGCTGGCAAATACTCATCTTCAAAGGTGTGCCACATAGCATCGGGTGAAACCTCACCACCCTCTGTATCGGTAAGGGATTGAATAACTTGGCTGAACTCAATTTGTAATCTGCGAGGAAGATCTAATTGATGTTCATGCTTCATTAAATAAGCCACTCGCCCTTTACC
>CANLHE010000074.1 GCA_947490605.1 Actinomycetota bacterium | reverse complement strand
GTGCGCACCCGACTTAGCGGTGAATTCATCTACTAATTGTGATCAATTACTTGCTTGCTGGCAAGCGCAGGCGATATCCAACTCCGCGAACGGTATGGATTAAGGCTGGCTCGTAAATATCAATCTTCTTGCGTAGGTATGAAACATAGGTTTCAACAATTCCCATATCTCCTCGGAAGTCATATTGCCAAACATGATCGAGAATTTGTGATTTGCTCACAACTCGATCGGCATTAATCATTAAGTAGCGAAGAAGTAAAAACTCAGTAGGTGATAGATCAATTAAGTTTGCAGCTCTGCGAACCTCATGAGTTGCCTCATCTAATTCAAGATCAGCAAATCTAATTTTTTCATCATCTGGGATTACTTGAGTTGCACCAGTTCTGCGAAGCAGGGCGCGAAGTCTGGCGACTAACTCTTCTAGCGAGAATGGCTTAGTCATGTAATCATCGCCACCGATAGTTAGCCCGGCAATTTTATCTTCAGTAGAATCTTTTGCAGTTAAAAACAAAACTCCAACATTATGACCTTCGCTGCGAAGCTGACGGCATACTTCAAAACCATTTTGATCTGGCAACATCACATCAAGAATTAATGCATGAGGTTTAAACTCCTCAGCAATTTGTAGTGCTTGCGCACCAGAGGAAGCGGTGCGAACATCAAAGCCCACAAACTTAAGGCTGGTAGCGATTAACTCGCTAATACTGTTCTCATCATCTACAACCAGAATTCTCTGGGTTGCTTGATCTTGCTGATCTATATTGCTAACTCTTTCTTTAAGAGCGGACATTTGGCATCACCTCGATGTAGATAATTATCTATCAACCTGAGGGTTTCCTGAGAATCAGGTGCGATTTAACCTGATCTTTTAACGCTACGCAGCATAATTTGAGCCACATCTAGTACCTCAACGGAGCTATCTCTGGCCACCATGCCATCTGAGACCATCACCCGGCAGAAGGGACAGCCAACAGCAACCTCTTCGGCGCCGGTGGCAATCGCCTCATCAACGCGATTTAAATTAATTCTAGTTCCAATTTTTTCTTCCATCCACATGCGACCACCACCTGCGCCACAACAAAATGATCGCTCTTGATTTCTTGGCATCTCAGAGACCTCAACACCAGCTGACTCTAATAACTCCCGTGGTGGTTCATAAATTTGGTTGTGACGTCCTAGGTAACAAGGATCATGGTAGGTAAGTTTTTTAGCATCAGCTGCTGCTGGTGCGATTGGTTTTAATCTTCCCTCTTTAACTAAAGTATTTAGTAATTGAGTGTGGTGAACCATTTGTAATTCAAAACCTTGTTGTTTGTAATCTCGACCAATTGTTGTAAAGCAGTGAGGGCAGGTAACAACAACCTTCTTAACACCTCTAGTACCAAAGGTCTCTTGCAGCGTTTCAATATTTTCTCTAGAAAGAATTTGATATAAAAATTCATTACCGCTTCGCCGTGCTGGATCTCCGGAGCAGGTCTCACGTTTTCCTAAAACACCAAAGGTAACTCCAGACATATACAAAAGTTCAGCAACTGCTTTAGTAGTTTTCTTAGCCCGCTCTTCATAAGCACCAGCACAACCAACCCAGAATAAATACTCAACATCCTCTGGAATAACTGAATCAATTACTGTGATTGGAAAATCAACCTCTTTAATCCACGCATCACGATCGGTTCGATTAGCACCCCAAGGATTTCCTGCCTTTTCTAAATTACGGAATGTATTTCCTAACTCTGTTGGAAACTCAGATTCAACTAAAACTTGAAACCTTCGCATATTAACTATGTGATCAACATGTTCAATATCTACTGGGCACTCCTCAACACAAGCACCACAAGTTGTGCAGGACCATAAAACATCTAAAGAGATTGCATTCTCATGGGCATTGCCAACAATCTTTGTCTGCGCAGCTTCTGTTCCCACCTTGGTAAGTGCGTGGTCGCGCATCGCCATAATTAAAAGCTTGGGCGACAGCGGTTTTTCAGTATGCCAGGCTGGGCATTGAGATTGGCACCTTCCGCACTCAGTGCAGGTAGACATATCAAGTAAGCCCTTCCAAGAAATGTCAGCTGCAGTTCCAATGCCAAAAACATCATCCTCTTTTGGATCTTCAAAGTTAATTTCATGACCATGGGAGATCATTACTGGTAGCGGCCCTAATGCATTTTCCTTATTTGGGTTGCGTTTAAAGTAAATATTAAAAAATGCTAAGAATCTATGCCAGGCCACACCCATAGTTAGGTTTATGCCAACCACAATAAACCAAACCATTGAAACGGTAATTTTTGTAAAGGCAATAAGCTGAATTAAGTTTTCAATCTGATTAGTTGAGTAATTACTAAAAAACACAATAGCAGGGTATGAGATTGCATAATGCCAATTCCAGGATGAAACATTGGCAAGGGCGCCCTCTAAGCCACGGAGTGCAATTACACAAAATACAATCACTAAAATAGTTGCTTCAACGTAATAAGCTTTTTTATTACCAGAGCCATAAAATCTAGATGTGCGACCCTTCTTAAATATTATTGTTGCTTGTCTAATTCCAATTAAAGTGACAATTCCAATGCCAGTTAAGATCGCAATTAATTCGGCAAAGAGTTCATAACCAACAAAGTGACCAATTAATGGAAGTGCCCAACTTGGATTTGTTAATTGACCGTAGGCAGTAATTAATGTGCCAAGCAGTGCGCCAAAACCAATCATTACAAACCAATGCGCAATACCGGTGGCGGTGAAGTTAAGCATCTTGGTGTGAGATAAAACCTCATGCAACATATTTGCTAAGCGTTTGCCTTTATTATTAAAACGAGATGGATCAGATTGCCCGGCTGATATTTTTTTAAATAATTGGAAAGCTCTAAAAGAAAAAATGCCAACTGCAATAACAGTTAATAGGTAGGCAATTAATGCGAGCACGGTGTAAGGGTAGGCGAGGAGATGGTTTTTAAGGGTTAAAAGTTATCCACAACACTTATCCACCGTGTGGAGAATTACAGGTGTGTAATTATTGCCAGCGGGTAGAAAGGGAAAAACCTACGCCCACAAAGCCAAAGCCGACCAACATATTCCAAGCACCAATGCCTGGGATTGGGTAGTTGGTGGAGCTGATGTAGAAAATCACGATCCAAATTAAGCCAATAATGAAATTAGCCACCATCACTGGAGCGAGCCACTTAGGGCTCTCAGCTTTAGCGCTAACAACCTCAGGTTTGATCTCAGCAGCAACTTTTCTCTGCTTGCGGACCTTATCGCGCAATTTTGACTTCGGCATAGGGGCAGATTACTACACAATTGGCCAATGAGCACCAATGCCCGCAAAATCTTAGTTGTCGATAACTACGACTCCTTTGTCTTTAATCTGGTCCAGTACCTGCAACAACTTGGCGCTGCTTGCACTGTTGTCCGCAACGATGAAATCAAGGTTAGTGAAGCTGATAAATATGACGGAGTTTTAATCTCACCAGGGCCTGGCACACCTGAGGCAGCTGGCATAAGTATTGAATTAGTTAAGTACTGCGCGCAAAAAAAGATTCCCCTCCTTGGAGTTTGCTTAGGACATCAAGCAATTGGGGTTGCATATGGCGCAACAGTTTCTAGGGCCCCAGAACTTCTGCACGGCAAGACTTCAGTTGTTACTCATAAAAATAAATCAGTCTTAGAAAATATTCCAACTCCATTCATTGCCACTCGTTATCACTCACTTGCAATTGAGAAAAATACTTTGCCACCAGAGCTTGAGATTACTGGTGAAACTGAGTCCGGGGTTGTAATGGCAGTTCAACATAAAACTCTGCCGATATGTGGTGTGCAGTTTCATCCAGAGTCTGTGCTTACTGAACATGGTTATCAAATGATTGGAAATTGGTTAGAAATTTGTGGTGATAAGGGCGCTCGCGCAAGATCTGAAGGATTATCTCCAGTTGTAATTAAAGCTTAGTTACGATTAATCGTAATTGTTACAATACTGCCAATTGTTTTAGTTGCCCCTGCTTCTGGTGCTTGAGCAAGGACCTCACCATTTTGTTTGCCAGGATCTGAAGCTGTGATCTCTCTAATTAAAAAGCCAGCTTGGGTTAATACAGTTTTAGCATTAATTTCAGATAAACCAACCAAAGATGGCACTTGAACATTACCGCTGGCAATCTCAAGAGTTACACCACTTCCAGCAGTAATTGTTGTGCCAGGGATTGGGTTAACACTTAGAACCACACCGGGTGCTTGATCAGAATCAGTTGCAATAGTTTGTGAAATAAATAAGCCAGCTGCAGTTAATTCATAACGGGCTTCTTCAAGTGATAACCCAATAATTCCAACTGGAACAGTGGTATTTCCAGGGCCATCTGAAATTGTAAGTGTGACGCTGCTGCCAGCTTTTGCATCACTTGTCGCAAGTGGTAATTGAGATGCGATTCGGTTTACTGGTATTTGTGCATCAGGGGCACGTTGAATGTTCACGTTAAAATCTTTAAGCAGTGCTCTTGCTTCTACTTCAGTTAAACCAACCACATTTGGCACCTTAAGTGGCACATCACTTGGAGATAATGCAAAGAAACCAGCGCCAATTAACACTGCAATGATCGCTGCAATTGAAAGTAATCTTCTTCTTG
>CANLHE010000073.1 GCA_947490605.1 Actinomycetota bacterium | reverse complement strand
ATTAGAACCGGCCGGGCTCACCCATCTATGTTTGCTAAGTTAATGGTGGATTACTACGGAACAGGTACACCACTTGCTCAACTTGCCACTGTGCAAATTCCAGAGGCACGACTTGCACTTATTACTCCATATGACAAAGGTGCGATGGCTGCAATTGAAAAAGCAATTAGAGATTCAGATCTTGGTGTTAATCCAGGCTCTGATGGCACGGTAATTAGAGTTAACTTTCCGCAATTAACTGAGGAAAGACGTAAAGAGTTTATTAAGGTTGCAAAGAGCAAAGCTGAGGATTCAAAGGTAGCAATCCGCGCAATTAGACGAGCTGCTAAAGAAGCGATGGAGAAGTTAGAAAAAGATGGCAAGGTTGGCAAAGATGATTTAGCCAGAGCTGAAAAAGAGTTAGAGAAGGTTACTGGTGAGCACACCAGCAAGATTGATGAGCTGCTTAAGCATAAAGAAGCTGAGCTACTAGAGGTTTAATGATGGCTGACCTGCACGCAATTAATGATGCGATTAATAAAAGAGCAGGTCGCAAACTACTTCCATCTATTTTAGTTTCGCTATCTTTATTAGGTTTAATATTCGGCTCAATTACTGCCGCACCTCTTTTATTTTTTGCCCTAATTTGGGTGGTAATTATGTTGGGTGTACGGGAGTTAGCCCAGGCATATCGAACTGGTGGGATTGATTTACCAGCTTATGTATTAATGATCGCAGCCACAGTTTTACTGGTGGCAACCTGGAATGGCAAAACTCAAGGACTTGCGGTTGCGACCGGATTAACCTTTCCAATTTTAATGTTCACGCTTCTACTGATCTCACAAAAAGATTTTATTAAGCGATCAACCTCAGCGGTTTTCATTACCTTCTATCTGGCATTTTTAGGTGGTTTTATTTTATTACTGGCCAATGATCCAGATGGCCCAAAGCGAATCTTTACCTTAGTTGCACTGATTGCTTGCAATGACACCTTTGCATACTTTGCTGGCGTATTAATTGGTAAACATAAGATGGCGCCAAGTATTAGCCCTAAGAAAAGCTGGGAGGGCTTAATTGGGGGAGCGATCGCAGCATTTATTGGCGGCGCCTTTATATTCCATTCCCTATTTGAAACTACTTGGGTAGTTGGTGCTGCAATTGGTTTGATGACCGTTGTTACTGCCACCTGTGGTGATTTAATTGAATCTGCAATTAAGCGAGACTTGGCAATAAAAGATATGTCTAATTTATTACCAGGACATGGCGGAATTATGGACCGGCTAGATTCAGCACTATTTACTGCGCCGGCGGTTTGGTTTGCCCTTGAGTTAATAACTCGGTACCTATAAATGGCTGAATTAATATTTGATGCACCTGCGGTTAAAAAGAAAGCTCCAATTCACTTAGCTGATTTAACCGTGGCAGAGCGAAAAGCTAGAGCTGAAGAGTTGGGCTTGCCAGCATTTAGAGCAAATCAATTGGCGGTTCACTTTTTTACTCACCATAATGATGAGGTTGAAAGCTTTACTGATATTCCAAAGGAGCTACAACAATCTCTTGGTGATGCATTTTTACCAAAATTATTAACATTAGTTCGCTCGATTACCTGTGATGGGGGCAAAACAAGAAAAGATCTTTGGCGCTTACATGATGGTGTTCTGGTTGAATCAGTATTAATGCGTTATACCGATCGCACCACCGTTTGTATTTCATCTCAAGCAGGATGTGGAATGCAATGTCCATTTTGTGCAACTGGCCAAGCAGGACTGACTAGAAATTTAACAGCTGCAGAGATTACCGCCCAAGTTGTAATGGCAGCACGTGTTTGTGATCTAGGTGAGATGCCAGGTGGGCCAACTCGATTATCAAATGTGGTCTTTATGGGTATGGGTGAACCAATGGCTAATTACAAGCCAGTTATGCATAGCATTAGAAATATTACAAACCCACAACCAAATGGTTTAGGAATTGGCGCCCGGTCGGTGACGCTTTCAACCGTTGGCTTAGTAAATGGTATTGAAAAGTTAATTGATGAAGACCTACCAGTAACACTTGCGATCTCACTTCACACTCCAGATGATGAACTTCGTGACACGCTAGTTCCAATTAACTCAAGGTGGAAGGTTAAAGAGGTATTAGCAGCAGCGGATAAGTATGAGATGAAGACCGGCAGAAGATACTCAATTGAGTATGCATTAATTCGAGATATTAATGATCAAGCATGGCGAGCAGATCTATTGGGAAGATTACTTAAAAATAAGAATGCCCACGTAAATTTAATTCCATTAAATCCAACCCCAGGTTCTAAATGGACCGCATCTCGTCCTGAGGATGAGCGAGCTTTTGTTGAGATCTTAGAAGGGTATGGGGTTCCGGTAACGGTTCGTGATACTAGAGGTCGTGAGATTGATGGTGCATGTGGTCAATTAGCAGCCGCTGAAGTCTCTGATAAATCATAAGTATTGATTAGAGTAATCGGAATAACTAGACTAATAATCTAATAACCAGGGAGTTGAGAATTGAAAACGCTACAAAACTTCATTAACGGTAAGTATGTCTCTCCTACATCTGAGAAGGTGCAGGATTTAATTAATCCGGCAACTGGTGATGTTTTTGCAAAGGCGCCAGTTTCAAATACATCCGATGTTGATAAGGCGATGAAGTCAGCGGAGAGTGCGTTTGAAAGTTGGAAAGATTCAACTCCAGGAGAGCGTCAAAAAGCAATCAATAAGATTGCAGATGCAATTGAGGCAAGAAGTGAAGAGTTAATTGGTATTGAGTCTGAGAACACTGGTAAGCCAATTGCGGTAACTAGAGCAGAAGAGATTGGTCCAATGTTGGATCAAATTAGATTTTTTGCCGGCGCTGCTAGAAATTTAGAGGGTAAAGCAGCAGGTGAGTACTTTAAAGGACATACATCTTTTATTCGCCGTGAACCAATTGGAGTTTGCGCGCAGGTAACACCATGGAATTACCCAATGATGATGGCGGTTTGGAAGTGGGCGCCAGCAATTGCTGCTGGTAACACAGTTGTATTAAAACCAAGTGATACCACCAAGTGATACCACACCAGTTTCAACACTTTGGATGGCGGAATTAATGCAGGAGTTTTTACCAGAGGGTGTAATAAATGTTGTAATTGGTGATCGTGATACTGGCCGGGCATTAGTTGAACATGAAATACCACAAATGGTTTCAATCACCGGTTCAGTACGTGCTGGTATGGAGGTTGCATCAAGTGCAGCAAAGGATTTAAAGAAGGTTCACTTAGAGCTTGGTGGAAAAGCACCAGTTGTAATATTTGATGATGCAAATTTAGAAGCTGCATGTGAGTGGATTGCAATTGCTGGCTACTTTAATGCCGGTCAAGATTGCACATCTGCAACTAGAGTTTTAGTTGAGGCAAGTGCTTATGATGATGTGGTTGCGCTTTTAACTGAGCAGGCAAAAAATGTAATTAAAGTAGGTATGCCACATGAGGATGTATTAGTTGGTCCAGTTAATAATGCTAATCAGTTAGCTAGAGTGCAAGGCTTTATTGATCGCGCACCTTCACATGCCCGAATTACCGCAGGAGGTACGGCAATTGCCCGCCCTGGATACTTCTGGAATCCAACTGTGATCGCAGATTTAAAACAAGATGATGAGATGATTCAAAATGAGATATTTGCACCAGTTATTACCGTGCAGAAATTTACCGATGAGGCACAAGCAGTTCGTTATGCCAATGGCGTTAAGTATGGCTTGGCATCTAGTGTTTGGACTAAGGATCATGGCCGGGCAATGAGAATGGCGAAGGCTTTTGATTTTGGTTGCGTGTGGATAAATACTCATATTCCAATGGTTGCTGAGATGCCACATGGTGGCTTTAAGCACTCAGGTGGCGGTAAGGATCTCTCAGGTTATAGCTTTGATGAGTACACCCGAATCAAGCATGTAATGACCAACCTCAACGCCTAAGTAGGCAAAAAATAATCTCAATATTTACAATTTCTTTACATAAAATTGGCGACAGCAGGCTGATCTAGGTCTAGTATTTTGCCAAAGCCGAGCATCGATTGAGCTCTTAAGAGAAAGCGATCCAATGACCAACCAGGATTCCAACGCTAATCTACACAAGAAATTAGCAGCCGATAATTCACTTTCACCTGAGATTAAGAAGTTAATTAGTAAAGCTCTTTCTCGACGCAATGTGTTGGCAGGAGTTGGCGCAGCAGGTGCGGCAGCAACTTTGGCAGCTTGTGGTGGCGGCGGCGGATCAGCTGATGCAAATACTGTTCGCTGGGCAAACTGGACTGAGTACTTAGATTACGACGAAGATACTCAAGAGAATCCTTCACTTGTGGCCTTTACAGAACAAACTGGAATTAAAGTTGAACATAAGGAAACTGTTTTAGACAATGATGAATTTACTGCTCCATTACTTGATAAATTACAAGCTAATCAAGATATTGGCTATGACATTGTCACGCTAACGGACTGGATGACAGCTCGTTGGATCAGACTTGGCTACACCCAAAAATTTACTGCAGATAAGATTCCAAACCGCGCTAATGTTTTAGATTCACTTAAGAATCCTTCATTTGATCCAGGACGTGAGCAATCACTTCCTTGGCAGGGAATTATGGCTGGCTTTGGCTGGAACAAAGAGAAGATTCCTGGTGGAAT
>CANLHE010000072.1 GCA_947490605.1 Actinomycetota bacterium | reverse complement strand
CAACATCAGCGGTTGCTTCATCAACTGCTGCTACTAAGGCAGGATCTACCTCAGTTGGCACATATGAAGCTCTGATCTTGGTTTCAATATCATTAGCTAGATCTGGATTATCAATTAAGAATGCACGGGCATTCTCTTTACCCTGTCCTAGTTGATCACCCTCATAGGTGAACCAGGCGCCAGATTTCTTGACGATTCCGATCTCAACACCCATATCAATTAATGATCCCTCACGGCTAATTCCAACACCGTAAATGATGTCAAACTCTGCTTGCTTAAATGGTGGGGCAACCTTATTTTTAACGATCTTTACGCGAGTTCTATTTCCAACCGCATCTTGACCATCTTTTAAAGTTTCAATTCGACGAACATCTAACCGAACAGATGCATAGAACTTAAGCGCTTTTCCACCTGTGGTTGTCTCTGGTGAACCAAAGAAAACACCGATTTTATCGCGCAACTGATTAATAAATATTGCAGTGGTATTTGATTGATGTAGTGCGCCAGTCATTTTACGAAGCGCTTGAGACATCAGGCGGGCTTGTAGACCCATGTGTGAGTCACCCATCTCGCCTTCAATTTCAGCTCTTGGAACTAATGCGGCAACTGAGTCAACAACTACGATATCAATTGCACCTGATCTAACTAACATATCCATAATTTCAAGTGCCTGTTCACCAGTATCTGGTTGAGAAACTAACAGCGCATCAATATCAACGCCAAGTTTCTTTGCATACTCTGGATCAAGGGCGTGTTCAGCATCGATAAAAGCAGCAATGCCACCAGCTTTTTGGGCATTTGCAATTGCATGTAATGCAACTGTGGTTTTACCGGATGATTCTGGGCCGTAGATCTCAACAACGCGGCCACGTGGCAAGCCACCGACGCCGAGTGCGATATCTAATGCAACTGAGCCAGTTGGAATTACCTCCATGGCAACAGATTTGCGATCTCCCATTTTCATTACCGATCCTTTACCGAACTGACGCTCGATTTGGGCAAGGGCGGTATCTAGGGATTTAGAACGATCACTAGATCGTTTATCTTCTTTCTTATCATCTTGTGGTTCTCTATTTGCAGAGGCCATAGTGATTTGTTTCCTTTCTTCTCCTTGACCAGCTCTAGGGCTTTCAACTCCTACTAGCGAGGTCATCTTTCGGTCCAGAAGGTACGGAACATCACTGACGGCTGGCACGAGGTACCAGCGGAACTGTGGAACCGCTCTGGTTGGGCAGGATAAGTGTATCGAACAACTGTTCGAAAGGCTAAAAGGTGGCTATGACACGCCGTTATCTGTATTTCTCTGGCATCGAAGGGTTATGGCGCACTACCGCCTTCCAGATCTCATCTGGCTCCATCCCCAGCTCAATTGCACCGTTAACACTAATGCCGCCCAGTTCGCTATGGATGATGTCACGGGCATAGGTATCGGCATCTGGAAAGAAATTGCTTAATCGCGTGCGAAGTTCTGAGATTCTCATCCTAATTAAAAAGCGAATTAGCCAATCGTTTTGATTGAGCTAAAGACTCCTCTTGAGTAATCGGTGAGGCGATCTGGCCAATTAACCATCTAAGGATCACGCCACATGCGGCAGAGTCTGCGCCAAAGATTTTTGCTATCCCTTGGTGGGCAAGCACCCAAGTTGGATGGCTTGAGATTGTTACCAACTTTGCAATATCACTTGGATCTGATTGGGTTAACTTTCGAAGCGCCTCATCTTGAGAGATCGCTGTTGAGAGTGCGTATAAAGCCTCTTGCCTTGAGGATGCTGCGAGCGCCAAATCAGTCAACCTGATTACCTCAGATTCAACCAAGCACTCCATCATCTCTGCCTTATCAGCAAATTGATTATAAATAGTTGCTTTTGAAACTTGCGAGCGAAGTGCAATATCGGCAATATTAGATTGGTAGTTTCCAACCTCGGCAATAATTAATTTGGCGCCACTAAAGATAGCTGCGCGAGATTTATTACTAGTAGCACTTTGGCGGGCGTATAGTGAAACCGCCGGCTGAGCAGACAACTTAAGCTGCGGTCTCTACCACTTGCAAAGTTGAAATTGTCAGTACTGGGGATTCGTGGGTTTTAACCACAGTTACAACATCAACCAAGATTGTGGAAAGAGATAGATCTAGGGCTGAACAGATTGCATTTAATAATTCACTTGATGCCTCTTTATGACCACGCTCTACCTCAGAAAGATAGCCGAGTGAGACCTTTGCACACTTTGCAACATCTCTTAAGGTGCGCCCTTGCTCTATGCGAGCAGCACGAAGGGAGCTTCCGATGTGGGTACGTAACAGGATCACGGCTTAAGAATACGCTCTAGGGCTGCTAATGCGCTGGTAATAATCGCATGTCGGATCACATCTCGCTTGCCCGGCAGGGAAAGTTTGATCGCAAAGGCCTCTTTTTTACTTGCCACACCAATCCAGGCAGTACCAGCCTTTTGTCCATAATCAGCACCCGGTCCTGCTACTCCAGTAGTTGCAATAGCAAAATCGGTTTTAAATTTTTTAAGTGCACCCTTTGCCATTGAGATTGCTATCTCTTCAGATACAGCGGTGTATTTTTTTAAATCAGTTTTACTTACGCCCAGTTCAGAAACTTTTAAATCATCACTATAAGCAATAACTCCTCCAACAAAAACCTTTGATGCGCCAGGAATTTGTGTTAATACCTGCCCTAACCCGCCACCGGTAATTGATTCAGCAACACAAATACTTTTCTTTTGCTTTGTTAGCGCTTTAATCACAGATTTTGCAATCAACAGCTCACTCACTTTTTAAGCGCCTTTCTAAAGTAATCCACTCCGGTTGAAATTGTTAGATAGATTGCAACTGCCATAAAGATTGCCCGCGGGATATCTAGGAAGGAAGGAAGTGGCAGGATATAAAATCCCACGCTAAAGTTTTGAAAAAAGCTTTTAATCTTTCCACCCTTACTTGCCGGGATCACACCTTTTTTAATCACCGCAAAGCGCAGGATAGTAACTGCAATCTCTCTAGTTAAAAATACTGCTGTTACCCACCAGGAGAGCATTCCAAGGTATGAGGCACCGATTGTGGCGGTAGCAAGCATCGCCTTATCTGCGATTGGATCTAATAGCTTTCCAAACTCAGTAATCTGATTTCGATCTCTGGCTAATTTGCCATCTAACACATCACTTAATCCCACAATAAAGAAGAGGGTGAAGGCAATTATTCGCCAATTATCATCTGTGCCATTGTTTTTAAATAAGGCGTATGCACAAAAAGGTAATGCCAGTATTCGAAAAATAGTTAATGAGTTAGGTAAATTTGGGCGATCAACTTTTCTCATAAAACTTGCGCAATCAAATCCACACCTAATACATCACTTACCACCGCATCAACATACTCGCCTACTCGGTACTTGTTGCGGGATTTAATAAATGTCGAACCATCCACATCAGGTCCTTGGTGCTCAGCTCTTCCTTCTTGTTCTGCTTCATCCTCAATTAAGACCGAGACCTTCTGGCCAATTCGGGCCTCTGCTCGTTGCGTAATTAACTCATCAACTAAGGTTGAAAGTTCATTAACTCGCTCAGTAATTAACTCTGGCGCTACTTTGTTTTCTAGAGTTTTACCCTCAGTTTTATCCTCATCTGAGTAACCAAATACGCCAATTGCATCTAGTTGTGCTTGGGTTAAGAATTCAATTAAATCCATAAACTGCGCATCACTCTCACCTGGAAAACCAACAATAAAGTTAGATCTAATTCCGGCCTCTGGATTTAAGGCTCTAATCTGTGTGATTAGGTGTAAGAATTTCTCGCCATCACCGAATCTGCGCATACTTCTTAGTAGATCACCATTTGCATGTTGGAATGAAAGATCAAAGTATGGAACGACTTTATCCACTGAAACTATGGCCTGAAGAAGTGATGGCCTTACCTCAGCAGGTTGAAGGTATGAGAGCCGGATTCTTTTAATGCCATCAATTTTTGATAGATCAGGCAGCATCTTTTCCATTAACTTTAAGTCACCAAAATCTTTACCGTATGAGGTGGTATTTTCACTTACGAGATAGATCTCTGAAACACCATTATCTGCCAGCCACTTTGCCTCTTCAATAATCTCAGTTGGCCGGCGAGAGACAAATGAACCGCGAAAGTATGGAATCGCACAAAATGAGCACCGGCGGTCACAACCGCTGGCGATCTTAAGAGGGGCGATTGGTGCGTTATCTAACCTTTTGCGAAGTACGGTGCCAAGTGGTGAAGGGCCATCAATTTGCGCTGCTGCTTTCTTATCAGCTCGATCAGCAGGGGCAATTGGCAATAATGTTCTTCGATCCTTTGGTGTGTGAGGCGTAATTTTTCCACCATCAATAATTGTTGAAAGTCGGGCTGAGATATCTTGGTAATCATCAAAACCTAAAATTGCATCTGCCTCAGGAAGTGCTGAAGCTAATTCATTTCCATATCGCTCTGCCATACAACCGACTGCAACTACTGCTTTAGTAACACCATTTCCTTTAAGGGAGTGGGCTTCTAGGAGTGCATCTACTGAATCTTTTTTAGCACTCTCAATAAATCCACAAGTATTAATTACGGCAATCTCAGCTTTGGCTGGATCAGAAACTAGTACCCAACCATCAGCGGCTAATCTGCCAGCTAACTCTTCTGAGTCAGTCTCATTTCGCGCGCAGCC
>CANLHE010000071.1 GCA_947490605.1 Actinomycetota bacterium | reverse complement strand
TAGTTGGTGCAGTACCGATATCAAATGCTAATCCTTGCTCCCCACCTAAAACTGGAAATTGATTTGCAATTGTTGGAAGAGATACCGCAAGTGCCAAAGTCGTACCAGCTAAATATGGGCCACTTAAACGAGCTGCTGCATAACCAAGAAGTAAGCCAAAAATTCCGGCAACTAAAGCTGCCATTATTAATGCAATTACTGGATGTAATTTAAAATTATTTACAGATAATGCACCAGCGTATGCACCCACTGCCATTAACGCACTATGACCAAGTGATAACTGACCGGAGTAACCTGTAAGTAAAATTATTGAGGCAATTGCAAGTGTATACATAGCAACAAATGCGCCCTGGTATTGGCGCAGCTCATCAATTCGATCACTAATTAATAGCAAAGCCCAACCCAAAAGAATAAAACCAAATAATCTTTTTCTAGGCGCAGATAGTTTTAACATCAAGCACTCCTTGACTTACCACTTGAGAAGACACCTTTTGGCTTAATTAACAAAACTAAAATTAGAATTAAGAAGGCTGTTGGAAATACTAATTTATAACTAATGTATGAAGCTGAGAAATTAACAGCAAAACCTAAAATCATCGCACCAGCTACTGCGCCAAATAAACTGTCTAAGCCTCCGATTACGGCAGCAATAAAACCAAAAACTAATAAAACATCCATGGCATTTGGATATAAGTTAGAACCGGGGATGTAAAGCATTCCTGCTAATCCACCTGCAGCGCCAGCGAGTGCCCAACCTAAAGTTCTAACCGCATCAACTCTTATGCCAGATAGTTTTGCAATCTCAGGAGCGTATGCTGAAGCACGAAGTGCTAATCCAATATTCGTTTTTTGAAACAGAATTGTTAACAAAATCATGCTTAATGTAACTGCTATTAACACCATTAAATTAAATGGGCTAAAGGCAACAATTGAACCAAAGATAGTAAGTCCACCAGTTGAAATTGGTGCCTCAATAGTTTGATAACTTAATCCCCAGATAAATCCAATTATCGCTTGAATAATTCCTAACAATGCTAATGTGGCAACAACCGGTGCAATCATCACTATCGGGCCTGAATTAACTCGTTTAAAGATTGGCCTCATAAAGAATCTATCAATACCAGCACCTAGTAATGCGCCACTGATGACTGCGCAGATTAATCCAATCCAATATGAACCACTTCTAGTTACCACTTCATATCCAATATAAGTTGTCAGAATTGCTTGACCAGCTTGGGCAAAGTTGATTACCCGAGTTGATCGCCAAACTAATACAAGTGCGATAGACATTAATGCGTAGATGGCGCCAGTAGAAAGTGAGGTTAGAACTGCAGTTATAAATTGATTCATATTAAAATCCCAAGTAAGCAGCGCGAACTGCTGGATCATTTAGAAGTGTTTGGGCCGAATCAACTGCCACAACTGAACCTAGACTTAAAACTATTCCTTCATTAGCAATTTTTAATGCACCCATCGCATTCTGTTCAACTAATACAACAGTTAAATTCAATCGCTTAACTAAATCTTTTATTGATTGAAATATCTGTTCAACAATTAAAGGCGCTAGGCCAAGGGATGGTTCATCTAAAAGCAATAATTTTGGCCGAGCAATTAAAGAACGACCAATGGCTAGCATTTGTCGCTCACCCCCTGATAAAGATCCGGCTGTTTGTGCCATACGCTGGCCAAGAATTGGGAAAAGTTCAACTACTTCTGCTGTAGCAGCTGCCACATCTTTTTTATCTTTTCGCCATAAGCCAGTTAAGGCTAAGTTTTCTTTAACACTTAATTCAGCAATTACTGATTTACCATCAGACACATGCATGATGCCTGACCTGGCTAGATCTTCTGGCTTTTTATCTAAGATTGATTCACCGTTCCAAGTGGCACCACCTGAAACTGCTTCTTTTAAACCAGATAAAGTTCGAAGTAATGTGGTCTTACCCGCACCATTTGCGCCAATGATTGCAGCTAATTGACCCTCGGGGACTTTAAAAGAGACATTACTTATTGCTCTTATTGCGCCATGTTCAATAGTTAAATTCTCAACAACAAGGCTCAATTGTTCACCCCTAAATATGCAGCAACTACCGCTTCATCTCTGCGAACTGTTTCAACATCTCCTGAGGCAATAACCTCACCAAAATTTAATACATACAATCGATCACAAACTGACATAACAACATCCATGTGATGCTCCACTAAAATTACTGAACATTGTGAAGCTAGATTATGAATTAATGAATTCATCCACTCTATGTCTGAGGCTCCAAGTCCTCCGGCAGGTTCATCAAGTAAAAGTATTTTTGGTTCACTAACTAAAGCTCTCGCTATTGCAACTCGTTTTGTGACTGGATAAGGCAAAGAATCTGCGCGCATATCTGCAATGCCTGAAGCATAAACACGCTCGAGCGCAGTCATGCTGCGTTGTTTAAGTCTTTCTTCATCTCGTCCACTTAAGCCAAGGGCTGATGAAATCAAGCCACTACTAGCGCTTTTGCTTGCACCAATCATGACATTTTCTAAAACTGTTAACTCTGGAAATAAGCCAACTCCTTGCAGAGTGCGGGAGATTTTAAGATCGTAAAGTTCATAAGGCTTTGGCCATTTATGAGATTTTCCATTTATTTCAAGTGAGCCAGACTCAACATCAACTAGTCCGGAGAGTGCGTTAAATAAAGTTGTTTTTCCGGCGCCATTTGGACCAATTAGACCGACAACTTCATTTTTACGTAAATCTAAATTCACATTTGATAATGCCTTTAATCCGCCAAATGAAACTGATAAAGACTTAATTGAAAGCAGATTTGAATCACTCACGGGAATAGATTCTAGGCACACGCGGGCCGATTCGGGTGATAATCTCATAATTAATTGTGTTAGCTGCCTTAGCCCACTCATCTACTGTGTACTCACCACCACTGCCATCGCCAAAAACAATTACCTCATCCCCAGTTTTTGCAGTAGAGGAGATCCCTAAATCGACCACAAATTGATCCATAGAAACCCGACCAATTATTGGCGCACGTTTTTTAGCGACAAAGACCCCAGCTAAGTTATTTGTGTTTCGAGGAATTCCATCTGCATAACCGAGTGCAACAACGCCAAGTTTGGTATCACTGTCTAACACTGCAGTTCCGCCATAGCCAACACTTGATCCTGCCTTAACATCTTTTACTAAGTTTAGTTTGGCTTTTAGCTTCATTGCAGGTTTGAGTCCAAGTGATAAAGAATCTCCAATATTTTTTACATCTGGGCTTAATCCATATAGTGCTATTCCTGATCGAATAATGTTTCTATGCGCACTCTTGTTGGTAAATAATGCTGCTGAATTTGCGATATGAATAAACTCAGCATCAATACCAGTTGCTTTGGCGTGATCAACTTTTTGCTCAAATAAACTTAGCTGTTCTTGATTCATTAATTCATCTGGTTCATCCGCTCTTGCAAAATGTGACCAAATACCAACAACTTTTATTTGTTTCAGATTTACCGCCGCTAAAACAGATTTAATTAATTGATCCCACTCCGATAAGACACCGCCTCGACTCATACCTGTGTCAATTTCAAGATGGATACGAGCAGTTTTACCACTTAAAGATGCTGCTTTAATAACCTCATTTAGTAGATCAATGGAGGGAATACCTAAGTCAATATCTAGATCAATTGCACTTTTAAAATCTTCGCCCAAGGGCGTTAACCAACTAATTATTGGTTTTAATATTCCAGCTTTGCGAAGATTAATTGCCTCTTCAAGTAAAGCTGTACCAAACCAATCAGCACCAGCCTCTTCTAAGGCTTTAGAAACAGGAATTAAGCCATGACCATAAGCATCAGCTTTAACAACTGCTAGAACATCGGCAGTAGTTCGACTTTTAATTAATTTAAAATTTTGCGAAATCGCCGAAAGACTTATCTCAGCACAGGCGCGACTCATGTAATTAGCCTACCTGCCCCTTATGAGGGTTGGCGATCTGAGGTAATTGATCGATCAATTGCGATAATTGCAACCAAAAGTGCTGAGCCAATAAACAGACCACCTAATAAATCTGAGAACCAATGTGTATTTCTATATAAAGATGCCAAGCAGACTCCGATGGTAACTATTGAAACAAACCAGGTAAGGCGCATACCCTCAAAGGGTTCTTTATGTGAATATCTAAAGATTAGATAAGCAAGCATTCCCCAAGACAGTATCGCATTTGCAGCATGACCACTTGGATATGAAAGTCCACTATCGGTAAAGAATAAATCAAATCCTGTACTTGGTTTAGTACGGCCAAATAACAATTTGGATGCACCAACAGTTAAATTAAGCAGTAACAAAGAGAGCAGAGATAGATTTATTGGGCGCCAAGATTTAAATCTACGGCTAATTAATGTAGCAGTTACTAGTAGGGCAATTGCGGTAATGCTGCGTAATCCTAGATCATCAACTAACATCACAAGAGTTGGTGTTTTATTTGGTTCAAGAGTTAAAAAACTTCGATCATATATCCATTCATCTAGCCTTCTAATCCATGAGTTTGCTAGAACTTGTTGAGTAATTAGAGCGTAAATAAAAGTAAATAAGATTGTTAACTTAACTGCAGAGTTCTTCTGCTTTCTTCTTTGTTCTGGCATTTACTTACTCAACAGTTACTGATTTAGCTAGGTTGCGAGGTTGATCAACATCA
>CANLHE010000070.1 GCA_947490605.1 Actinomycetota bacterium | reverse complement strand
GTAATTGCTTCTTAAAGTTTGGATTTTCATAGATGTTTTTATCTACTATGGCCAAGGATGCAGCTGAACATTTCTGTCCCGCGTGACCAAAGGCTGATTGCACAAGATCTTTAACTGCAATATCGATGTCACAGCAGGCGGTTAAAACCATTGAATTCTTACCGCTGGTCTCTGCCAGAAGATTTAACTCATTTTTCCAAGAGGAGAATAAAAGCGCGGTGTTATAACCGCCGGTAAGAATTACTGCGTTGACATCCTCATGGGTGATTAAAGCCTGGCCAATCTCATTATCCTCAGTAGAGACAAAGTGCAGCACATCCTTTGGCACACCCGCCTGCCATAGTTGGTTTACTAAGTGCCAAGAGGTGGCAACGGTTTCTGGTGCTGATTTAAAAATAACTGTATTACCAGCAGCTAACGCTGCACAGATACCACCTGTTGGAATTGCATATGGAAAATTCCAAGGCGGTACTACAACAACAACGCCAACTGGAGTTGATAGTTTTTCTAGATCTAATGAGATAGCCGAGAGAGCGTAAAAGTTTGCAAAATCAATTGCTTCAGAAACTTCCGGGTCTGCCTCTGCAACTGTTTTACCGGCATCTTTAGCCATAATTGCAATGGTGCTCTCCTGCTCTTCGTGAGCAAGCAGTGCAAAGCTTTTTAATATTTCACCGCGCATAGCAGCGCCTTTGGCATCCCAATCTGCAACAGCTTTTTTAGCAATTCGAACCGCTGAATCAACATCACTTTTTCTAGCAACTGCGTATTGATACCAAATCTTGGCGTTATCACTTGGGTCATAACCATCAATGAATGTTCGGTCATAGATCTCATTACCATCAATCACAATCGGTATTTCTTGATTACTCTGCGCTAACACTGATCTAATCTCTTTATCTAATTTGTTAACAAAGGAGTCTTTGGTTAGATCAGCATTTGGGGCGTTCTCAAAGCTATCTGCCACCTCAAAATTAATTTTTTTATGGCGCAAACTCTTGGTAGAGATTTCATGGCGGCTAGTTGCACTAGTTAAGAAGCGCTCTGCCTGGGCATCAAATATCTCTTTACTATCTGCAATTTCAAAAGAAGATCTTAAGTAGTTTTCGATCGCAGTGTTCTCATCTAATCGCCTTACTAAATAAGCAACCGCAGAAGCGAAATCATCTGCTCTTGTAACAGGTGCGTATAGAAGAATTCGGAGTTTACGGTTTGCAATGGCCAGCGCCTCTGGATTGGCCATACCTTCTAGCATCTCAATATCTAATTGATCCATTACCTTTCGTTTTTTAGCGATCTCAAGGGCGAATGCGATATGGAAAAGATTATGACTAGCTACGCCAATTCGTACTGCATCTGCATGCTCTGCGCGAAGTGCGGTATCTAGAAGACGGGAGTAACTAGCATCAACATCTGCCTTTGATTGATAAGGAGCTGCTACCCAGCCATGCAAAGTGGCCTCAGCCTTTTCCATTGCAAGATTTGCACCCTTCACCAATCTAATCTTTATTACTCCACCAGTATTTTTATGGCGCACCTGTGACCATTCGACTAACTCAGCAAAAACCTCATGGGACTCTGGTAAGTATGCTTGCAAAACTATTCCAGCATATAACTTCTCAAATTCACCTTCAGATAAAACTAACTTAAAGGCATCAACAGTTAAGCGAAGGTCTCTAAACTCCTCCATATCCAAGTTCACAAAGGTGCCGGTTTCAATTGAGATTTTATAGATAATCCGAAGTTTTTCAGATACCCGTCTTAATGTGCCATCTTGATCTAAGGTAATAATCTGACTAACTACTGAAGAAAGCTTTACCGAAACATAATCAACCTCAGGCCGGTGCATCATCTCCAGCACTCTTTCAAACCGCTCTGCTGCTTCGCGCTCTCCTAGAACAGCCTCACCTAATACATTTATATTTAATCTAATTCCTTTTTTAGCCCTGCGCTTGATTTGTCTGGCTAATTTTGAACTTTCAAAGGGCAGAATAATTCCCTTAGATAATCGTTTAACCTGGGTGTGAACAGCAAATAAAACTGGTTTTGGCAGAACATTTGAGATCAGCGCAATAAATTTCAAACCAACCGCGTTGATTAAGCCAAAGCCAGTAAGGGTTGCACTCTTTGCTGCTTTCTTTAAAACCCGGGCGGCATCTTTAGCAGAGGTGATTCGCATAACCTCATCGGTAAGTGCAACAGTTACTGAGATCGCTTTTGCATCCTTGAAAAGACGTGAAAATCTTTTTCTACTTGCCTTGTCATATCGTTTTTTATTGGGCTCAGATTCACTAATTAATTGCTTTGCTACCTTAACTGCGGAGTGGGCTAACTCATCGATTGCAGTATCGGTACTTATCGGGTTACTCACCCCTGCATCAACCCCTTTAATTTAACCAAAGTTTTTGCCATTGCTGTTGGCACCCACTTACCTGCGTCAGATACCCACCACTTAGAACGTGCTTTTCGGCCATCCCAGCTTTCAATAACTATGGTTGTATTGGCATCTATTTCTTGTAGTTCATAACGCCACACATTGTGAAGTAAGTGTTGCCAAGCAATAGATCTATTTTCTTGGTACTCAATTACTTGATTCTTAATTACATATGGAATGCCTAATCTCATACGCATGCCAAACTTTGCGCCAAGAAATAATCGATCTGGACCAGATAAGTTATTTTTCACCATGCCAGAGCCATCCATAAGTGAATGATTTTTAGGCATCGAGATAAAGTCAAAGATCTTTTTTGCTGGGGCGTTAATTACTAACTGTGACTTAAAGAAAAGTGGGATACCAGTATCTATAATCTCAGCGCGTTCAGTCATAATTAATGTGAGCTAGTAGATGGACGCTCATACTCTAAAACTAGGCCAAGAATTGAAATTATCAATGCACCAACTGCGATTAACACCAACCACCAACCAATAATTAAGCCGGTACCGACTGCGCAAATTGATAATGCAACTGGTAGTGGCCACCATGAGTGAGGTGAGAAGAAACCAATCTCACCAGCTGAATCTGCTATCTCACCTTGCTGATTATCTTCCGGTAATACATTTCCGAGCCGGCGATCGGTAAACCAGAGGTAAAAGCCAACAATAATTGCAAGGCCTGCACTTAAAGCAATTGCCGTAATGCCAACTGGTTCGCCACCAACCTGCCAATAAATTACCGCCACAATTACATAAAAAACCGCAAGGCCAACAAATAACACCCAACCGGTTTTCATTAGTGATCAGCTTTCTGTGCCATATGTGGATAGTGCAGATCAAATGCTGGCCGCTCACTTCTAATTCTTGGAATTGAGGTGAAGTTATGTCGTGGTGGTGGACATGAGGTCGCCCACTCAAGGGATGCACCATAACCCCACGGATCATCAACAGTTACCTTTTCAGTATTGCGGGTGATCCAGACATTTATAGCAAATGGAATCATTGAAAGTGCAAGTAGGAATGAGCCAACAGTTGAGATCATATTCATGGTGGTAAAGCCATCTGTTGCTAAATAATCCGCGTAACGACGTGGGAAGCCTTTAATACCCAACCAATGTTGAATTAAGAAAGTTAAGTGGAATCCAAAGAAAAGTGTCCAGAAGTGGATCTTGCCTAAGGTTTCATTAAGCATCTTGCCCGTCATCTTTGGCCACCAGAAGTAGAAGCCAGCAAACATTGCAAATACTACGGTGCCAAATAATACGTAGTGAAAGTGTGCAACTACGAAGTAAGAAGCAGAGACAGCAAAATCAAGCGGTGGGCTAGCCAAGATAATTCCAGTAAGTCCGCCAAATAAGAAGGTAACTAAAAAGCCTAAAACAAAGAGCATCGGAGTTTCAAATGTAACTGATCCGCGCCACATTGTGCCGATCCAGTTAAAGAACTTCACACCAGTTGGCACGCCAATTAAAAATGTCATAAATGAGAAGAAGGGCAGCAGCACCTGTCCACTTGCATACATATGGTGTGCCCACACTGAAACTGAAAGAGCTGCGATTGCAATTGTTGCAGCAATCAATCCTTTGTAACCAAAGATTGGCTTGCGAGAAAACACTGGCAAGATCTCAGTTGCAATACCAAAGAATGGCAGCGCCAAGATATAAACCTCAGGGTGACCAAAGAACCAAAATAGATGCTGCCACAACATAGCTCCGCCATTTGCCGGATCAAAGATATGTGAGCCAAAAACTCGATCAGATTCCAGCGCTAAAAATGCCGCAGCTAATGGTGGAAATGCAATCAATACCAAGATTGAAGTTAGTAGCACGTTCCAGCTAAAGATCGACATTCTAAACATCGTCATTCCAGGTGCGCGCATTGTTAAAATCGTGGTTACAAAGTTAACACCACCTAAAATTGTGCCAAGTCCACCGATTGCAAGGCCTACCAACCAAAGATCGCCACCGATTCCTGGTGAGTACTGCGCATTTGAAAGTGGTGCATATGCAGTCCAGCCAAATGAGGCAGCACCCCCTGGAGTTAAAAATCCTATAAAGGCCATCGTTCCGCCAAATAAATACAACCAGTAAGAAAGCATATTTAATCTTGGGAAGGCAACATCTGCTGCGCCAATTTGCAGCGGCATAATCACATTGGCAAAGCCAACGAATAAAGGCGTAGCAAACATCAACAACATAATGGTGCCGTGCATAGTAAAGATCTGGTTGTACTGCTCATTACTTAAGAACTGCATGCCAGGACGGGCTAACTCACTTCTTAACAAAAGAGCTAACAAGCCAGCAATTAAAAACCAAACAAATGA
>CANLHE010000069.1 GCA_947490605.1 Actinomycetota bacterium | reverse complement strand
GTGTTTCATACTTTGCTCACAAAATACATGCCGTGCCATATGAATCTGGTACACCAACTGTTATTTCTCAAATTGCTAAAACTATTTTAGGCGATAGCGCATTTGGCAGCGCCTTCTTTATTCTCGTACAGGCAGCGACGATGTTGATCTTATTTGCTGGTGCAAACACTACTTATAGCGCCTTTCCAATCTTGGTTAACTTCGTTGCTAATGATGGCTACCTACCAAGTTGGCTTACTAAGCGCGGACATAGACTTAATTTCTCAAACGGCATTATGTTGTTAACTGTTGTGGCGATGGTTTTAGTAGTTGGTACCGGCGCATCAGTTGAAGCCTTAGTTGCATTTTACGCACTCGGCGTATTTACAGCATTTACTTTAACCGGCTTTGGTATGGCAAAACATGCCACTACTCATAGAGATAAGGGCTGGCGCTATAAGTTTGTTATTAATGGTTTATCTGGATTTATCTCACTAGTTGTTGTAATTATCTTTGCAGTTGTTAAATTTACAGAAGGTGCTTGGATAGTAATAGTTATTACTCCGATTTTGGTAATGATATTTTTAAGACTTCGTCGTCAATACACGCAAGAACAAGGTGCGTTAAATATTACGGTGCAAAATTCCCGCGCTACCTCAATTACTAGACATGATGTAACAGTATTAATTGATAACTTTGATCTAGCTACAATTGGCGCAATTAGATACGCAAGATCATTAAATCCAAGAAATCTATCTGCGGTTCACTTTGTAATTGATGATCGCAGGGCGGAAGCCATTAGTAGAGAGTGGGCCAAAAATGAAGCCTGCTCTGATGTGCCACTTGAGTTAATTGATTGTCCAGATCGCCGGCTTGCAAACGCTGCAGTTGATTACGCAGTTAGAGCCACTGCATCCCCTGATGTTGAGTTAACGCTTTTATTACCACGACGTTCATACTCTAAATTCTTAGGCTGGCTACTTCATGATCAAACCGCTGAAAGTATTGCTAGTCCAATTTCACAACTTGAACGAGTTGTAGCAACAATCGTTCCTTTTGATGTTGAAAAAATTCTCTCCGGCCAAGCTGTACTAGTTCATCCAGAACATAAAAAGAGTGAGGTAAAGACAGAAACACCAGCTCGCACCCAGAGCGCATTTACTGAAGTGCCAAAAATTGATTTAAATCAAAAGGCTTCACCAGTAAGTCATTACGCTGAAAATATCTTGCCAATTGGAAATATCACCTGGCGCAAACGTGCTCAGGTTCAGGGCCGCGTTAACTCAATTAAATCAGCGCCTTCTAATGCATCTCCATCAGTTGAGGTTGAAGTCTGGGATGATACTGGCGGAGTTACATTGCAATTCTTAGGTCGTCGTGAAATTACCGGTCTTGAAGTTGGCGCCCAATTACGCGCTGAAGGTATGGTGGGTGAAAATAATGGTCAGTTAATTATTTTAAATCCATCGTATGAAATTGTTATTTAGCGCTTAGTATTAAAAAAATCCTTTAAAACATCACTGCACTCTTTTTCCATAATTCCAGTAATTACCTCAACTTTAGTTAATGCCCTAGGGTCTCGAATTACATCCATTACCGAACCAACTGCGCCAGCCTTCTCATCCCAAGCTGCAAAAACTAATCTTTTAATTCTAGATTGCAGTATCGCACCAGCACACATCGCACATGGCTCTAGCGTGACAACGATTGTTAAATCATCAAGTCGCCAGCTGCCAAATTTTTCTGAGGCATTTCTTAGGGCGACAATTTCTGCATGAGCAGTTGGATCATTATTTTGCTCTCGTAAGTTTTGGCCAGTTCCTAATATTTCACCAGCCTCATTAACTACGATCGCACCAACTGGCACATCGCCTTTGTCAGCCGCAACCTTTGCAAGCGATAAGGCCGCCTGCATTATTAAATTGTAATCCACTAATTACTTTCAATCACCTGATTAAATTGTTCACCAAAACCTAATCTATTTGCAATTGCTTCAAGCTGTTCATCTGGATATAACTCGGTGTCATCAAGAATACTTAATAACTCCATCTCACTTACACCTAAATCATTTAGTAAATCTAAATCACCCCCTGGTTGTGATTCATCCTCTTCTTCAGGAAACTCAAGATCTAAAACCTCAATTAACTCTGCCGCTACTTCATAATCAAGTGCGTAGGTAACATCTGAGATCATCATCTGCATTTGATCACCTAGGGCTCTGGCAATAATTACAAACTCATCTTCAATTGCAATTAGTGCAATTGCGCCACCATTTGTTTGTTGCGCTTTTATTGAATCAATTATTGAGCCGATATCCCGCGTTGAAGTCAGCGAGTTAACGCTCCACCGGCCTTCTTCATGCCAGGCGATGCAACCAAAATCTACTGACATTTAGATCACACCCTTTCGCCGAAGTTATGCTCAAGTGCTACCTGATTATTCTCCCTTTAATCTGCATTAATTGGTAGTAGGGCGCTGGGCTTGTAGAGTAATTATGTGAAAATTCATATTGCAGACCACCCGCTGATAACTCACAAGCTAACGGTGCTACGGGATGAAAAAACTGATTCACCAACCTTTCGGCGCTTAACTGAAGAGATCGTTACCTTGCTTGCCTATGAAGCAATGCGTGAGGTTAAAACTGAAGCGGTAACTGTGAAGACACCAGTTGCAATGGCCCAAGGCGCACACCTGACTAAACCAAAACCAGTGGTGGTGCCAATTTTAAGAGCAGGCCTTGGCATGTTAGAGGGAATGTCTAGATTGATTCCAACTGCTGAGATTGGTTTTCTTGGCATGGTTCGGGATGAAAAAACTTTAAAGGCAACTACATATGCAAATAGATTGCCAGAGGATTTAACTGATCGTCAGTGTTACATCCTTGATCCAATGCTTGCCACCGGTGGCACATTAGTTGCTGCAATTGAATTTTTAGCAGCAAAGGGTGCAACAGATATAACAGCGATTTGTATCTTGGCAGCTCCAGAAGGTATTGCAGTATTAGAGAAAGCATTTGCATCTTCTAAATTACAATTAAAATTAGTAACTGGCGCGCTAGATGAAAGACTCAATGAAAAGGGTTACATCGTTCCAGGTTTAGGTGATGCTGGAGATCGACTTTACGGTGTTGTTTAAATGGCCAGCACAAGCCCTGGTTATGGAATCACAATTCGAGTTGATGGTCCTGCCTCAGCCCAACCAGTCTCGGAAATAACGCAAGCAATATCTGCCGCCGGTGCTTCAATTACCGCACTAGATGTTGTTGAATCTGTATTAGATCGGGTTGTTATCGATGTTACCTGTGATGCAATTGATGCCGAGCACGCCGAAGCAATTACCGCTGCAATCTCAAAGAATCCAAATTTAAATGTTAGAAAAGTTTCAGACCGCACATTCTTACTTCACTTAGGTGGCAAGATTGAAGTTTCTTCCAAAGTCCCACTTAAAACCCGCGATGATCTCTCTCGTGCTTACACACCAGGGGTTGCTCGAATATCACAAGCAATCGCAGCAGATCCATCTGATTTAAGAAGATTAACTATTAAGCGAAATACTGTTGCAGTTGTAACTGATGGCTCTGCCGTATTAGGTCTTGGCAATATTGGACCAGGAGCTGCGCTCCCAGTTATGGAAGGAAAAGCAGCCTTATTCAAGCGCTTTGCCGATGTTGATGCTTGGCCAGTCTGTCTTGATACCCAAGATGTTGATGAAATTGTTAGAACAGTTCAAATTATTGCACCCGTCTATGGCGGAATTAATCTAGAGGATATTTCAGCACCACGTTGTTTTGAAATTGAAGCAAGACTTCGCGATCTATTAGATATTCCTGTTTTTCATGATGACCAACATGGCACGGCAATTGTCGTTCTTGCTGCCTTAACAAATGCGTTAAAACTGGTTAAGAAAGATCTTAAATCAACCAAGATTGTTTTAAGTGGTGTGGGTGCGGCCGGAACAGCAGTTGCAAGGTTGTTGGTGGCAAAGGGTGCTAAAAATATAATTGGTTTTGATAAAGATGGCCTTGTATTTGAAGATAAAGGCGCCTCTGATCCGATGCGCACCTGGTTTGTTCAGCACTGCTCTCCTGGATCCTTTAGAGGAGATATTCATGAAGCGATGAAGGATGCTGACATTTTTATTGGCGTGAGTGCGCCAAATGTAATAAATGAAAATGATATTAAATCAATGGCCAAAAATGCCATTGTCTTTGCCCTTGCAAATCCAGATCCAGAGATTGATCCAGTTATTGCCAGAAAATATGCCGCGGTAGTTGCAACTGGTAGAAGTGATCAGCCAAATCAAATTAATAATGTTTTGGTATTCCCAGGCTTTTTTAGAGGCTTACTAGATGCAAATATCTCAAAAATTACTGATGAGATGTTAGTCCTTGCTGCAGAGGCGATTTCATCTTGTGTGAGTGATGAGCAGTTGAATGCAAACTTTATTGTGCCAAGCGTATTTGATTTAAATGTAGTTACTAAGGTAGCAGCCGCTGTTAAAAGGTCGCCTAAGTAGTGATTAGTTATGCCGCATCATTTGATGATCAATTATCACCAATTGCGCCATTTATTTTTTATATTGCAGTTGCTGGCATAATTTTTATTGAAACCGCATTCCTAGTTGGTTTTTTTCTGCCAGGGGATTCACTTTTATTTTCTGCCGGCTTGGTAGCAGCTGCTCGAAGTGACGTAAATATTGTTATTTTAATTTTTGCTGTTTTTCTTGCTGCATTTATCGGCGATCAGGTTGGTTATGTATTAGGCAGAAAGATTGGCCGGCCTTACTTTCAGAGGCGAAACTCAAAGCGGATGCAGAAAATGTTACTTAAATCTGAGCGCTTTTATGAAAGATATGGCTGGTGGTCAGTAGTAATCGCTCGCTACATCCCATGGGTTAGAACATTTGTGCCACCAATTGCTGGAACTGTAAAGATGAATTACTACAAGTTTTTAACCGCAAACGCATTGGGTGCATTTTTATGGGGAGTTGGAATTACCTTAGCTGGTTTTTACTCTGGCTCTATTTCTTGGGTAAAAGATATCTCTTACGGTCTAGCAATATTCTTTATAAGTGCATCACTAATCTCTGCGTTATTAAATTACTTGCGAGAAAAACGCGACTGACCGTTTGCAATTACGCC
>CANLHE010000068.1 GCA_947490605.1 Actinomycetota bacterium | reverse complement strand
AAATTAGCAATCTCTTCCTCACTTGCCTCTACTGTATTTAAATCAAATGAAAGACCTGCGTCATAGGTGTAGTTCATGCCGATTCCAACTAAAGATTTAATGAGATCTGGTCGCTTTATTGCAGCAAGTAATCCAATATTGCCACCATCACTCCAGCCAATTATGTGAGCTGGCTTTTTAACAACAGTTTTTAAAAAATGTATTAACTCATTAACTTGAAAATCAAAGTGCATGTAGCCAGGTCTAACCTTTGTGTAACCGTGCGCGGTTCGGTCATAGGCAAATGGTTGATGAGTTTTTGCAACAGCTGGCAGGATTTGTTTCTCCCACTTTGCGGTATGGCTTAAACCACCATGAAGTAATACAACTGGTTGTCCATTGTTTTGCCACTTAACTGACCAGATTTGATGTTTATCAACCTCAATAAACTTTCGAAATACTGGTTTAGTCATTAGTAAGAGTCCATGATGTGGCGATTGCCGCGATCAAAGGTTAAGTAGTTCCAAGTCCAATCTGCCATAGTGCCAATTTTATTTCGCCCACCTAATAGATAAAACAGGTGTAGCCACAACCAAATTAACCAAGCAATCGGACCAGCAATCTTTATGCCCTTTACCTGCACGATCGCTTTATTTCTACCAATTGTTGCCATTGAGCCCTTATCTAAATACTTAAATTCAGTGAGGGGTTTCTTTGCCATTAACCTGGCAATTTGTTTGGCAATAAATTTACCTTGTTGAATTGCAACTGGGGCAACCATTGGCAGTGGCCGGCCATCTTTACCAACTGCGCCAGCAATATCTCCTAATGCCCAAACATTTGGATAATTTTTAACCTGCATCGTGGGTTCAACTGCAACCCTATTTCCATGCGTTGGCAGATTTAATTGCGCCATGGCATCAGAGCCTTTAACTCCGGCTGCCCAAATTGTGATCTCAGAGTTAAGCACTGAATCATCTTTAAGAATTATCTTTCGGTGCTCAATTGCTTTCACAGCAGCATTTAATAAAACCTTTACCCCAAGTTTTTCTAAATCTTTTTTAGTTCGCGCAGATAAAGATGGCGCAAATGGTGGCAGCAAGCGTGGACCGGCTTCAATTAGTGAAACCTGAATATGGGCGGCGGCATTTGCTTGATCAGATTTAAGTGGGCCTCTAATTAACTCAGCAATCGCACCTGCCATTTCAACACCGGTAGGCCCGCCACCAATTACTGAAATTGATAGCTTTGTATCATCTTCAAACCGGCAAAGATCTTCAAACCTGCGCATGATTTCGGCGCGAATAGTTAAAGCTTCATGAACTGTTTTCATTCCAAGTGCGTACTCATTAACGCCAGGTATTCCAAAATCTGCTGATACTGAACCTAATGCCACAATTAAATGATCAAATTTTAAAACTTCACTGCTATCTAATTTAACCTCATTATTCTTATGATCGATTGAGATGGGAGAGCCCATTCGAAACTTAATATTAGTTTTTCTAAGTGCGCCACGAATTGGATATGCCACATGATCTGCAGCCAAGCCTGCAGTTGATACCTGATAAAGCAATGGTAGGAAGGTTTGGAAGTTATGACGGTCAACTACCGTCACTTCGGCAGATTTATATAGAGCGCGAGCGGCGGCTAAGCCACCGAATCCGCCACCTAAAATAACTACTTTTGGTTTATTCATTGACTTAAGTCTACTGTTTTCACCATGAGCGATGAGCGATTGATTCTAGTTACTGGTGCCTCAGGGTATGTGGGCGGCCGGCTGGTCACATCCTTACTTGCCGATAATGCAAAGGTAAGAGTTTTTGTTCGTGATGCCAACAAGGCACAGAGCCATACCTGGGCAAATGAGGTTGAGATTGCAGTGGGAAATGCGACAGATTACCAATCAACAGTAAAAGCCTTAACGGGAGTGCACACCGCATTTTATTTACTGCACTCAATTAACTTAGGTCCAAACTTTGATCAGATTGAATCTGAAATGGCCCGTAACTTTGCTAAGGCTGCGCAAGAGTGCGGAGTTAAGCAAATTGTTTATTTAGGTGGAATTAATAATGATGCAAAAACAAGTAAGCATTTGCAATCTAGAGCTAATACCGGAAAAGAGTTGGCAACAACTTCAGTTGCTGTGATGGAATTGCGCGCGGGCATAATTATTGGCTCTGGCTCTGCTTCATTTGAAATGTTGCGCCATCTAACTCATCGTTTGCCAATTATGACCACACCTAAATGGGTAATGAACAAAACTCATCCAATCGCGATCAGAGATGTCCTCTGGTATTTAAGAAATGCAGCAAAGCTTGAAAAACCAGTGACTGGTGTTTTTGATATTGGCGGTCCTGAGATACTTTCTTATGCAGACATGATGCAAAAGTTTGCTAAGTTATCTGGCTTAAGAAGAAGATTAATTATTCGAATTCCGGTATTAACCCCTAACCTTTCAAGTCTTTGGATCGGCTTTGTCACACCAGTGCCAACATCACTAGCAAGGCCATTAGTTGGATCATTGATTAGCGAAGTAGTAGCTGATCCGAATAAATCAATCAAGAGTTTAATCCCGCCACCATCAGAAGGATTAATTGACGTGGACGGGGCAATTAATTTGGCCCTAACAAAAGTTTCAAGCAATCTAGTTACAACTAGGTGGTCAGATGCTGCCTCGATTACGGCGCCATGGCAAAAAGCACAAAGTGATCCAGAGTGGGCAGGCGAGGCGCTATATAAGGACTCGAAGGTCAGAGTCACTGACGCTTCAATTGAAAGTTTGTGGGAGGCGATTGAAGAGATTGGTGGCGATAACGGTTGGTATGGCTCTGATTTTCTTTGGTACATGCGCGGAGTAATGGATCGAATGATTGGCGGAGTTGGATTACGTCGCGGCAGACGAGATCCAGTTCATTTAAGAGTTGGTGACAGCTTAGATTTTTGGCGAGTGGAATCATTAGAACCAAATAAATCTTTAAAACTTTATGCCGAAATGATTTTACCTGGCAAAGCTTGGCTTGAATTTAGAATTCAAAAATTACCAAATGGGCAAAGTGAAGTAACGCAGGAGGCGACATTCTCACCTCGTGGTTTAGGTGGGCAGCTTTATTGGTTCGCCGTGCTGCCTTTCCATACATTTGTTTTTCCAACCATGATCAGAAATTTGATCAGAAGTGCTAATCGGAAAGATTACGCAGCTCGCAATGCATGAGTTCACACCCGAAGTTGAAGAGTTAGCCAAAGAGGTACTTGAATACTCGTTGATTCGTCTGCGAACAGATCCACCATTAGATGGCCCCAAAACTCCAGAGGAGTTATTTGAATTAGCTGGTAACACAATTACCGCAAAAGGTTTAGGCGGCCATGAAACACTGAAATTATTTAAAGATGTTTTAGCAACAGCATGTATTTCAACTGATCATCCAAGATACCTAGCTTTTATTCCATCTGCGCCAAGTGAGTATGCAAACCTTTTTGATTTAGTAGTTGGTGCAAGTGCGCTTTATGGCGGCTCATGGCTTGAAGGAGCCGGCGCAGTTTTTGCTGAGAATCAAGCACTTAAGTGGTTGATTGAAATTGCTGGTATGCCAAGTACCTCTGGTGGCGTATTTGTGCAAGGTGGAACCATTGGAAATTTATCTGCATTAGTTACTGCTCGAAACTCTTTGAAAGCAAAACATAAAGATGTAACCAGGTGGGTGTTAGCGGCGAGTGCGGAGTCACACTCCTCTATTAAATCTACTGCGCAGATCATGGATGTTGAGTTGTTATTAATAAAGCCAGATAAGGATGGATCACTGCAAGGGGAAGCATGTGGTGTGGCAATTGATAAGTACCACAGTGAAAATCCTGGACATCAAGTTTTTGCATTGGTAGCAACTGCTGGGACTACAAATCTTGGCATTATTGATAACTTAAAAACTGTGGCAGCAGCAGCTAAAGAGCGAGGAATTTGGTTTCATGTTGACGGTGCTTACGGATTAGCGGCTTTATGTGCACCATCTGTTCGTCCACTATTTGACGGGATTGAACTTGCTGATTCATTTATTGTCGATCCACATAAGTGGTTATTCGCACCATATGATGCCTGCGCACTTATCTATCGCAATCCAAAGCTTGCTAAACGTGCTCACCTTCAAAAGGCCTCATATCTTGAAACCTTAGATGAGGATGATGAATGGAATCCATCTGATTACGCAATTCATTTAACTAGAAGAGCAAGAGGATTACCTTTCTGGTTTTCACTAGCAGCTCATGGCACAGATGAGTATGCAAAGGCAATGGAGCAGACTATGACCATTGCGAAAGATGCTGCCCGCCAAGTTAGTGAGCATCCGAATCTAAAGTTATTGGTAGAACCCACACTTTCAATAGTCGCCTTTGAAAGAGTTGGTTGGAGCAGCGCTGATTATGAAAAATGGAGTGATAAATTGTTAGCCGATCAAATTGGCTTTGTTACGCCATCGGCTCATAAGGGAAAACCTATTTTGCGTTTTGCAATTGTTAATCCTTGGACAAAAGAGTCAGATATTTCCGCAATTCTCGCCACGCTATAAGGCCAAAACCCACTTTTGTCAGTGGAATCTTTTAAGATACAGCCATGTCTGAGTTTTCTATGCCACTTAATGATCCAGCTACCGCTGGTTTATCTGAGTTTGAGGTAAAGATGCTTGAGTTTGAACGCTCTTGGTGGCGTCATGCCGGCGTTAAAGAAAGCTCAATTAAAGAGTTGTTTAATTTAACACCGCCTGCTTATTACCAACTTCTAAATAACCTCATTGATCGGGAAGCTGCCGTACTGGCTGAGCCAATCTTGGTTAAGCGCCTGCGTAGGCTTCGAGATAGCAGAACCCAATCTCGTAGCAGCAGCAAACTCGGCTTCACCCTCTAAGCCCGCCTAAGTACCCAGCAGCAGCGCTCATTTGGCGCATCTGGAATAAATCCTCTAGATTTGGCTTTAGCACTCTACGGGTGTGAGTGATAAAAACACCTGATTTAACTTTGGCAACAAAATAGAGGGAGAGAAAAACATGGCAAAGATGATTGCCTTCAATGAAGAGGCTCGTCGCGGTTTAGAGCGCGGCATGAATATATTAGCTGATGCGGTCAAGGTAACCCTTGGGCCCCGCGGTCGCAACGTT
>CANLHE010000067.1 GCA_947490605.1 Actinomycetota bacterium | reverse complement strand
ATTCTCACTATTGCAACCAACTACAACTCTGCCATCAGATACTAAACCAGCAACTCCTACTTTAAATTTTGAGTATGGCGCGTAAGCATTTTTCATTACATCTTTTGCGGCTTGATGTAGCTGATCCCAATTAATTTCCATGGGGTAATTCTCCTACGAAAACTAACTATTTATTACCGCGTGAGTATGGGATTCCATCTGCCGCAGGTGCTCGAACTCTTCCTACTACGCCTGATACCGCAATAATTGTCGCAACGTAGGGAACCATTAACATGAATTCAGATGGAATACCTACGCCGATAATAGAGAGATTTCCCTGAAGATTATTTGCAAAGCCAAAGAATAAGGCTGCCGTAATAGCCCCTCTTGGCGTCCATTTTCCAAATATTAAACATGCCAGTGCAATGAAACCAGCACCAGCAGTCATATTTTGAGAAAAGCTTCCCACCGTACCGATAGTGAAATATGCCCCACCAGTTCCGGCAACCATTCCAGCCAGAATTACGTTTCTAAACCTTAATTTATTTACATCAACTCCAACACTATCTGCGGCAATCGGTAATTCACCAACTGCTCGGGTGCGCAAGCCCCATCTAGTTTTAAATAAAGCTATTTGAATAAATATCACAAATACATACATCAAATAAACAATTATTGTTTGATTAAATATAGTTGGCCCAATTATTGGAATTTTTGATAGTAATGGAATTGGAATGGTCGAGAAACTACTACCGTTATTCCAGTTACTTTCATAAGGGATTAGTAATGTTGCGTAAAAGAAATTAGTCAATCCCAAAACTAGTACGTTGATTACGAATCCTAGAATCACCTGATCGACTTGAAATCGAATCGAAAAATATGCCAATATCAAGGAAACTAAACCACCAGCGATTGGTGCTGCGATCATGCCATAAAAAACATTTTGAGTAACGCTCGCTACAGCAGCAGCCGCAAAGGCTGCGAAAAGTAATTGACCTTCGATTGCAATATTTATAACACCGGATTTCTCACAAAGTAAGCCAGCCATTGAACCAAAAATTAGTGGAACTGAAAGCATAATTGCGCCCTGAAGCAATCCAGTGAAAGGGATAAATTTGCCAGCAGCAGCCCAACATAAAAATGCCATAATGCTTCCAACTCCGAATAAATAAACCCCAAGAGTATTTTTCTTGCCACGGTTAAAGCTTATGTAGGAGGTTAATACGCCAATTAAAGTTAAGGCTAGAAAGATAATGGCGCCAGTCCTAGAATCAATTTTCCATTCATTCATCAATTTCCATTCATCACCCAAAATAAACCCAAAAGTAACCTCTTCTGATTTATTTGAGTTGAAATAAAAAATGTAGAAGAATGCAAAAAACATTAAGGCCATGGTAATAATCCCGCGCCTTTGTCTTTTTTGCTGGATGGTTAAATTAGTCATCAGCCATTCCATCCTTTAGCAGCCATTGATTTATCGTTTAAATTTTCTTTGATTTTAAATATTGACTTCATTAACGCAGGAGCAGCAATAAATAAAACTATTAAAGCCTGGATAACTTGCACTATGTCTGGAGAAGTTCCAGTATTGGAAAGAAGTGTTCGGCCTCCAGTTTGTAATGCACCGAACAGAAGTGCACCAAATAGTGTTCCGATTGGAGTTGCCTGCCCCAGCAAGGCCACTGTTATTGCATCAAAGCCCAAACTTCCAGCAATTCCAGCTCCAAGTGCATACTCGGTACCAATTAGATGAACAGCGCCACCAAGACCAGCTAACCCACCACAGATGAACATGGTGGTTGTGGTTACGAATGGAACAGATATTCCAGCCGTTCTTGCGGCATTTGAATTAGATCCGACAGCGCGAAATTTAAATCCAAGCGTGCTCGATTGTAATAGCCATGCTACAAAAATTGTTGCAAAAATTGCTACGAAAATTCCAGAGTGAATTCTTAGGTTTTCTCCAAATAGTTTTGGTAGTTGAGCACTTGGATTTACTTCAGGTGCAATTGGATCTAGCCGCTCTGGCCGTAAAAATAATTTTGTTTTTAGTAACCAAAGAACGAAAAGAGCTGCAATATAATTAAGCATAATCGTAACAATTACTTCATGCGCACCGGTTTTGGCCTTTAGAATTCCTACGATACCGCCATACAATCCACCAAAAATAATTCCAACTAAAAGTACGAGCGAAACATGTAAAATTGGATTTAGATTAAATGTAAACCCAACATAAGAAGCGGCGATTGCTCCAAAGATAAACTGACCTTGTGCGCCAATATTAAATAGTCCAGACCTAAATGCTAAGGCGACAGATAGTCCGCAAAGAATTAATGGTGTTGCCGTAACGATCGTTTCAGACAGTGGATAGAAGCCCTGAATAAAACCAGAGCCCCGTGCAAGATTGATATCAAATATTGAGCCTTGGAATATTGCCAGATATGAATTGCCGATCTTGGAACCTGCCGAAGTTAAAAACTTACCGGGAGAAGATATTTGACCCATCACAATAGGATCTGAGATCACCATAATTATTCCACCAATAAAAAATGCAAAAACAAAAGCCACAAAAGGAAGAAGTGTATTTTTCCTGAAATTTTTAATAACATTCATCATGATGCGATTCCAGCCATCATTAAACCAAGTTTTTCTCTTGGAACACTGGCGTCAACAATTCCAACTATTTCGCCTTTGTAAATAACAGCAATTCGGTCGGCTAATGCAAAGACTTCATCTAATTCACTACTTATCAGCAGGACAGCCCTATTTGATTCACGCTCGGCCAATAACCTCTCGTATACGAACTCAATCGAGCCAACATCTAATCCACGGGTAGGTTGTGAAGCAACCACAAGTTCTACTTTTCTGGTGAGCTCTCTAGCTAATACCACTTTTTGCTTATTGCCTCCCGATAGAGATAGAGCCTTATCAAAAATACTTTGAGTTCTGATATCAAACTCTTTAACTAGCAAGGTGGCACTGCTATTAATTGCAGTTCTAGAAAGTT
Source organism: Actinomycetota bacterium (assembly GCA_947490605.1). The sequence goes on along the minus strand of CANLHE010000067.1, from coordinate 2,146 downwards.
GTTTATTTTTAGCAAACTGAGGAAGATCGTACGTATCTAAGATTAAATTTTCAGCAATTGTAAAGCTTTCTATCAAACCATCAATTTCCCTAGACTCGGGGATAAAAGCAACTCCAGTATCTAGCGAAGTCCTTACAGTTTTTCCTAAAATTTCTTCACCGTTGATTTTTATTGAGCCAGTAGCATGCTGCTCTAGGTTAATAATCGCTCTTGCTATTTCTGATTGTCCATTTCCTTGAACACCGGCGATTGCAAGTATCTCACCAGCACGAATTTCAAGGGATACCTGCTTGACTATATTTCTACCGACAAGATTAAAAATATTTAAGTTACTGATATTTAATATGGTTTTCCCTGGTGCTTTGATTGATTTATTTGGGATTAAATCAACCTCTCGGCCAACCATCATGCTAGCAAGCTCACCTTGGCTAGTAGATGGCGAAGCCATACCGACAACTTTACCTAATCTAATAATTGTTATTTTGTCTGCAACTTCTTTGACCTCTCTTAACTTATGGGTAATAAAAATGATTGATGTTCCTTTACCCTTTAAAGTTCTCATAATATTTAAAAGCTCGTCTGTTTCTTGAGGAGTAAGTACTGCCGTGGGTTCATCTAAAATCAAAACCTTTGCGTCGTAAATTAAGGCACGGATAATTTCAACTCTTTGTTGGAGTCCCACAGATAAATCTTCAATTACTGCATCAGGATCTATATCAAATTTAAATTCATCAGCAATTTCTTTAATACGTTTTTTAGCATCACTTAGCGAAAGTATTCCTCTATTAGTTTTTTCATGACCTAAAACAATATTTTCGGCGACACTAAACACAGGAATAAGCATGAAATGTTGATGAACCATTCCAATTCCGAATTTCAATGCATCGGCCGGCTCATTAATTTCTACCTTGGTACCATTTACTAAAATAGATCCAGAGTCTGCTTTCACTAGCCCGTAAACAATATTCATCAGCGTAGATTTTCCGGCACCATTCTCGCCGAGAATGGCATGGATTTCGCCTTTTTCAACCTTTAAATCAATTTGGTCATTAGCTAAAAGTGAACCAAATTTCTTGGTTATTTGTTTCAGTTCTAATGACACTAATTCTCCTTAAATAATGCTAGGTGAGTTAGAAATCTAACTCACCTAGCGGTACTACAAAGTGACCAATTATTGGTCGATCAATTACTTGATCGTAATAATTCCAGCTCCAATATCAGCTGCTAGGTCTTTTAGTTCTGTTTGAAGTGATGCAGGTATTTTCTTAGCCCATGCTGGTGTGATTACGTAACCTACGCCCTTGTTTTTAAGTGTTCCAACGTAAGCCTTATTCGTAAATTTGCCATCATAAGTCTCTTTAATTACTGCAAGTACGCCCTCTTTTAGGCCCTTCGTGGCAGAAATTGGAGTCACACTTGCGTACTGTGCTCCAGTTCCCATCACTGTTGCATCCACCCAAACTACATTTGATTTCTTTGTTTTCAAGCTATTGCCTGCAGTAACTGCCTGCATGCCGCCAGAAACACCAAAAATGTAATCTGCGCCTTGCTGTTCAAATCCAACTGAAGCTGCAAGCGCTTCGGTTGTAGCTTCAAATCCACCAAGCATTTTGCCTGTTTGGGTCTTTACATCCCATCCAAGTAATGCGACATTCTTATTGTTAACTTGGTTGTAGTACTTAACGCCATATGCATAACCATCCATCCAGATAGTTACTGGAGGAATTGGAATTCCACCATATGTAGCAACCTTGCCAGTCTTTGACATTGCTGCAGCAAAATATCCAACTAAGAAAGCACTCTCATCTGATTGATACTCAATGCCCTTCAAGTTTGTAGCTGGGCCAGATGGTTGGTCAACAATTGCAAATTTGATTGCTGGATTTTTTGTTGCAGCTGCCCTCATAGCATCGCCAAGCAGGAAGCCAATACCAATAATCAGGGTGCACTTCTTATCCACAAACTTCTGGATATTTGGTACGTAATCTGCTCCAGATTTTGCTGGTAAATATTCGATTGTTGATGCATAGCCTGCAGCTTTAGCAGCTTTAGCACCTTCATATGATGTTTGGTTAAATGACTTATCGTTGATGCCCGCGGTATCTAGCGCAACGCAAACCTTTTGCTTAGTTGCTGCATTTGCCCG
>CANLHE010000066.1 GCA_947490605.1 Actinomycetota bacterium | reverse complement strand
ACCCTTTTCACTTGATGATTTAATTCCTGCTATTGAGATTGCAATAAGTAGGCATCGGCAGATGAAACTGCTTGAAAATGAAGTAGCAGATGTTTATGAGCGGCTTGAAACTCGAAAGGTTATAGATAGAGCCAAGGGGATATTAATGAAGGCCATGAATTTATCTGAACCTGAGAGTTATTCATGGATTCAGCGGACTGCAATGGACAGGCGAATCTCGATGAAGGCTGTGGCCGAGGCCGTTATCAACCCCGATGCGATGCCTAATAATTAGGTATTAGGCCTCATATATCTGCATTTATAACAAAATCACTACGTAGCCTACGAAAGATATCGGCTTGTCATTTCTAAGCCCTCTGCATTACCCTTACCGTCTCCCTGTCAGGGACAACATAACGAACGGTAGGTAAAAATGAAGGTATTAACGAAGATTGGATCAGCCGCTACTGCAGTTGCCCTTTTGGCATCTGTATTAATTGCTGGAACAACTACTGCAAATGCTGCACCGTGTGCAGCAAATCTAAAGATTTACTTCCAAGGTGCTCTAACTGGCTCATACGCTGAGACTGGTATCAATGAGTACAACGGTGTAAAGCTTGCAATCAAAAATTACATGGCTAAATCCCCAACAACAAAGATTGATGCAGATGCAATTGATACAGAAGCATCTGGAGCAAAATCACCAGCACTAGCTCAAAAAGTAGTAGATGACCCTTGCGGTCTCGCTGTTGTCGGCGGAATGTACTCAGGTGAGACACTTGCTGCTGCTCCTATTCTTCAGGCAGGTAAGGTTCCAACAATTTCTCCTTCTGCTACAAACCCACAATTAACAAATAAGTCTCCATACTTCCACCGCGTAGTTGCTAACGACCTAGTTCAAGGTCCAGCACTTGCAGGAATTGCAAAGAGACTTAAGACAAAGGTTTTCGTAGTAGACGATGCAACCCCATACGGCGCTGGTCTTGCGAAAATTTTTAAATCTGATGCTGCTAGCATCATTGTTGGATCAGATGCCGTAACTGAGGGAACTACAAACTTCTCATCAGTTGTAACAAAGGTAAAGAGCTCAAAGGCAACTGCTGTGTTCTATGGTGGTTACTACCCAGAGGCTGCAATCTTTGTTAAAGCGCTTCGCGATAATCCATCAACAAAGAATATTAAGTTCATTGCTGGTGACGGAGTACTTGATGGCGAGTACATTAAATTAGCTAAGAAAAATGCCGAAGGTTCATACCTAACAGCTCCTGGCTTAGACATGAAAGCTGCTGCACCAACTTTGTACAAGCAGTACAAGGCTGAGTACAACAAAGAGCCAGGTCTTTACACACTTGAGGCATACAACGCTACTTACTTCATTCTAGAGGGAATCAAGGCTGGTAAAACAGAACGTGATGCCCTGAATACTTGGATTGGTGGCGCAACAGTTAAGGGTGTTGGAATGACAATGTCATTCTTGGTAACTGGTGACTCAGCAGCAACCGTTATGAATGAATACACGATCAAAAACGGTAAAATGGTTTGGGTTCGCAAGCTGTAAATAAAATAGGTATATAGTTAGTTAGCAAGAGGGAATAAAATTCCCTCTTGCTTTCTAATTTTAAGACAAGCTAAGTAGGAGGTTCTATGGATTTTTCAATCTTATTTAGTGAATTTGCTGATCTGACATTAAATGGAGTTGTGGTCGGGGCAATTTATGCACTGGTCTCACTTGGTTACACACTTGTATATGGAGTCCTTCGACTAATCAACTTTGCTCACTCAGAGATTTTTATGATGGGAACAATGACATGTGTATTTGTGACATCAATTCTTGGCTTTACTGGGTATGAAGATCCGCTACCAATTTGGCACTTCTTTTTAGTGTTCACACTTATTGTTATATCCGCTGCAATTGTGAGTGGAGGCGCAGCAGTAATTCTTGAAATCGTGGCGTACAGGCGCTTACGGGTAATTGGTGCAAGCCGTTTAAGTTCACTTATATCAGCGATCGGTGCTTCCTTTTTTCTCTCTGAAGTTTTTAGGTTATTAACCGGCAATAAAAATCTCGATTTTCCAAGAATGATCAACAAAGAGCCTATTTTTCAATTTAGTAGTGCATATGTTACACAGGATAAGATCCTTGTTTTAGTTGGCGCTGTTGTGATTTTCTTTATATTAAATAGGGTTATTAATCACACAAAACTTGGACTCGGTATCAGAGCAGTATCTCAAGATGAACGAACCTCTGTGTTAATGGGTGTAAATGTGAATCGGGTAATTTCTTATACATTTTTAATAGGTGGAATTTTAGCTGGTTCTGGTTCAGCTTTTTATATGGTTTTCTATGAAACAACTAGGTTTAATGTTGGATTTTTAATAGGTATCTCAGCATTTACTGCTGCTGTACTTGGTGGCATTGGAAATGTCCGGGGCGCCCTGCTTGGATCATTTGTACTTGGTCTTTTTCAACAATATACAGCTGCAGTACTAGGTTATAACTGGCGTGATGTTATTACCTTTGCGGTTTTGGTATTAGTTCTGCTTATAAAACCAACTGGCCTGTTGGGCGAAGCACTCCAGAAGGCGAGAATGTAAGTTGGCAACTAAAAAGAGATTTAATCTTCGCGATGCATTTGGAGATAAATGGGAAAAATCAAATCGCATCCAACGCGTAGTATTCAGAGTTATAGTTATTGCACTTTTTTATGCTCTACCATTCCTCAATAATCCAATAATTGATACACCCGAAACTTCGTTTCGGTCAATTCTTTTTTATCCACTCATTATGTTTAGTCTTATGGCGGTTGGTTTAAATGTCGTTGTAGGCAAAAGTGGAATCTTAGATCTAGGTTATGTTGCTTTCTTTGCAATTGGGGCGTACACACAAGCAATGCTCGGTCTAAAAACATCTCTAACATTCTGGGAAATTCTGCCATTTGCAATGGGTTTTGCAATGTTTGCTGGGTTAATTCTTGGTCTTCCAGCTCTTCGCTTACGTGGTGATTACTTAGCGATTATTACCTTAGGTTTTGGGGAAATTGTACGTATTATCGCTGTTAATACCTCAGCAATTGGTGGTGCAGGAGGGTTGACCGGAATTCCTGGGCCAGTGCTTTTTGGTTATGAATTTACTGTTGTAGATATCCGCCCGTATTACTGGCTCACATTAACTATGCTTTTGTTAATTATTTGGGGAGTGTTAAGACTTACACATAGAAAGCCGGGCAGAGCTTGGGAGGCCATCCGTGAGGATGAGGATGTCGCAGAATTCATGGGTGTCTCTACTCTTAAATACAAATTATGGGCATTCATAATTGGTGGCGCAGTTGGAGGAGCAGCCGGAGCCGTATTTGCATCACAAATCGGCTCTATTCAACCAGATATGTTTTCCCTTAACCTTTCAATAATGATTCTTGCATGCGTTGTATTTGGTGGAATGGGAAATATATGGGGAGTTATTTTTGGTGCAGTGCTTCTTGGTTATATCCCAGAAAAACTACGCTTCTTGAGTGATACTCGTATTATTTTCTTTGGTTTATTAATGGTTGTGATGATGAATATTCGACCAAATGGTTTAGTTCCGCGTAAAAAGCGAGAAAAAATTGGAGACAAACTTTAATGGCTCGAATACTACTTGAAACAAAAAATCTCACAGTTAAATTTGGTGGTGTGACTGCATTAAATGAGGTAAGCCTTCAGGTCAATGAAGGTGAAATAGCTGCATTAATCGGACCAAACGGTGCTGGTAAGACTACAGTTTTTAACATTGTAACTGGGTACTACAAACCAAATAGTGGTGAAATTAATCTAGATGGAGAATCAATCATTGGTCTTCGTCCCAGTATTATTGCAAGAAGTGGACTAGCGCGTACTTTCCAAAATATAAGATTATTTGGAGATATGACAACACTTGAAAATGTTACAACCGCCGCTGATGGTCTAAATAAGTCAGGATTAATTGGATCACTCTTTGGATCCCCAAGAAGTCGCAGGGATGAAAAGCAAAGTGCTGATAAAGCCAGTGAACTTCTTAAATTTATTGGCCTTAGTCATTGTGCTCACCAAGTTTCAAAGAATCTTTCTTATGGCGATCAACGTCGACTAGAAATTGCACGTGCGTTAGCTCTTGATCCAAAAGTGTTACTACTTGATGAGCCAGCTGCTGGTTTTAACCCAAGAGAAAAAGTTGAGCTGGGTGAACTTATTAAAAAAATTCGCGATAGTGGAAAATCTGTTCTCTTAATTGAGCATGATATGAGTTTGGTAATGAAGGTTTCAGATCGAGTAACCGTGCTTGATTTTGGCAAAAAAATTGCTGAAGGAAAGCCATCTGAAATTCAAAGTAATCAAAGAGTTATTGATGCTTATTTAGGAGTTGATGAAGATGCTTCTTAATATTGATAATCTGCATGTTTCCTATGGAAAGATTAAAGCGATCAAAGGGATTTCTCTACAAGTAAGTCAAGGTGAAATTGTTGCGTTGGTTGGTGCTAATGGTGCTGGCAAAACAACCCTACTTAAAACTATTTCTGGAATTCTTACCCCTGCAGAAGGTTCGGTTAGTTTCGAAGGTAAGGATTTAACTAAAGTTAAACCATTTCAACGAGTTGTTGAAGGAATTTGTCAGGCGCCGGAAGGTAGAGGGATTTTTCCTGGTATGACAGTTCAGGAGAACCTTGAAATTGGTAAATACAGTCGTTCTGCGGCGAAAGATGAGATGTCTGATGATCTTGAAATGGTTTACGGGCTTTTCCCAAGATTAAAAGAGCGTCAAAAACAAGCAGGTGGAACACTCTCTGGTGGTGAACAGCAAATGCTTTCGATTAGCCGCGCATTAATGAGTCGTCCTCGCTTGTTGCTTTTGGATGAGCCTTCAATGGGTCTAGCTCCAATGTTTATTGCTCAAATTTTTTCAATTATTCAGAAAATTAAAACTCAAGGAATGACAATTCTTTTAGTTGAGCAAAATGCTTCAAAAGCGCTAAATATTGCTGATAGGGCATATGTTTTAGAAACTGGATTAATTACAAAGCAGGGAACTGGACAAGAGATGCTGAATGATCCTGCAGTTCGTGCTGCTTATCTTGGCACTGGAGCCAATTAGCTTTTACCGCTCCGCCAAAATAAGGCAAGTAATACGAGCGCTACAAGTACGCTCACCTTTATCGTTTGTAATCTCAACTTGATATGAGCAGATAGTTTTCCCCAGAGAAATTGCAGTAGCAACAGCTGTAACCACACCAGACGTTGCAGATTTATGATGAGTAGCATTGATATCAATTCCAACAATTTTTCTATCCGCCCCAGCATGGAGCTGAGTTCCTATTGAACCTAGGCTCTCTGCTAAAACAACGT
>CANLHE010000065.1 GCA_947490605.1 Actinomycetota bacterium | reverse complement strand
ACGGTTCGCTCACTCCACTGCCTAACATCCATAATTTTTAAAACTAGTGATGGCTTAGTGATTACTTGTCGAAACCACTGCCTTCTGCGATCCTTAATATTTACGCCATCGGTCATCACAGTTTGTAGCATGCCCATAAAGTTGCTGCCCTTGCCATATCTAACTGGCTCAACATGGGTGTGATCATCTGGAAAAAATGAAGAGGTAATTGCAGAGCCCTTACTAAAATCAGTACCGCCTTTAGGCATGATTGAGCCAGTTAAGGCCTCACTATTTGTTCTAGATAGTTTGCCTAATTGATCAGAAATCTTTGGCAAAGTTCCATCTAATTTCATTTTATGTAATAACTTTTGAGTGTTGTATGTGCCTGCGGCAACAACAACTTGTGCTGCAGTAAATGATCTTTTACCACCAAACCAGGCAGAGCTTTTGCGAGCAGTTACTTTCCAACTACCATCAGATAATTGTTCAGTTTTAACCGCGGTATGTTCTGGAAATACCTTTGCGCCAGCTTTTTCCGCAAGGCCTAGATAATTTTTCGGCAAAGTATTTTTCGCATTATGCCGGCACCCAGTCATGCAGCTACCGCATTGCAAACATCCATCACGATCAGGGCCTACGCCACCAAAGAATGGATCCTTAGATTTAACGCCACTGCCATCGCCAAAATAAACACCAAGGGGAGCTAATTTAAATGTGTGGCCAACTCCCATTTGTTCTGCCACCTCTTTCATCGCTTTATCAGATGGTGAAAAGTATGGATTTTGCGCAACACCTAACATTCGAGATGCTTGGTCATACCAAGGAGTTAGCTCACTATCCCAATCAGTAATGTGTTTCCACTGTTTGTCTTCAAAGTATGAAGCAGGTGGTTTATATAAAGTATTTGCATAAACTAATGATCCGCCACCAACACCAGCGCCTGCCAAAACTAAAACGTTTGGCAGCACATGAATTCGTTGAATACCGCGAAGTCCAAGCCGAGGCAGATAAAGAAAGCGACTTAATCGCCAAGAGGTCTTTGGAAAATCTTTATCATTAAATCTTCTGCCAGCTTCTAAGACTGCAACCTTGTAACCTTTTTCAGTTAAGCGAAGGGCTGCAACTGATCCACCAAAACCAGAACCAATAATTACCACATCAAAATCGGCGGATTTCATAATTTAACTCTACTTTGATTGATTACAAAAAATAAGTAGATAAAACTGGAGCCCCCCGTCAGGATTGAACTGACGACCTGCCGCTTACAAGGCGGCTGCTCTACCACTGAGCTAGAGAGGCGGGTTGAGGGCGTAATTATGCCATGAATAAATCATGCGAAAGCACCCGAGCTTTTGTGAGTAAATCTAGTAAGTTGCCCGTATGCGCCTTGGAGTATTAGATGTTGGATCAAATACCGTGCATCTACAAGTAGTTGATACATCCCCAGGAGCAAGGCCTAATCCAACCTTTAACTACAAAGAAGAGCTCAGGTTAACCCAATACATAAATGAAGATAATCTCGTATCCGATGAAGGAATTGAAAAGTTACGTGGCGCGATAAAGCGCGCGATTGAACAATCTGCATCGGTGCAAACTCAAGAACTTCTTCCCTTTGCTACCTCAGCACTTAGAGAAGCAAGTAACGGCGAGAAAATAATTAGTTCAATAAACAAAGATTTTCATATTGATCTACAAGTTTTATCTGGTGAAGAAGAAGCTAAGTTAACCTTCTTGGCAGCCAGGCGCTGGTTTGGTTGGTCAAGCGGCAGATTACTTGTGATTGATATTGGCGGTGGTTCTCTTGAAATGGCAGCTGGTGTTGATGAATCTCCAGAGATAGCTACATCACTTCCGCTTGGAGCTGGGCGTTTAACTAAGGATTTTCTTAAAGGAGATCCATACACTGATAAAAGTTTAAGAACTTTACGTGACCACATTGAAAATAAACTTGAGCAAATTCTGCCATCACTAGTTAAACATCAAGAGAGTGATCGAGCGATTGCAACTAGTAAAACACTGCGAACCTTAGCTAGATTAGCTGGCGACTGGTTTGATGGCACTGGTAAAAATATAACTGTTGAAGCAGTAAGAAAAATATCGGCAAAACTTTCTGAGATGGATGAGAATACAAGAGCTAAATTGCCTGGTGTTTCCGAAAACCGTGCTTCTCAAATAGTAGCCGGCTCCCTTGTTGCTGAGAGTGTGATGCGAAATTTAGATATTAAAGAACTGGAAATTTGCCCGTGGGCATTACGTGAAGGTGTAGTTCTTAAGTGGATGGATTGGATGGAAGCTTAAAAAGTTGGTGCATCAATTCGATCTATTTGAATAATCTCTTTACCACTTCTATGAATTACCCAGCCATCAGCTGGTGATAACTTTCCTTCATCTGCATCAACATCAGACTTCTTTGTTAGTTTATTTAGCATTTTAGGCAAAATTGGATTGTGGCTACAAAGCAAAATTCTGGCATCTTGTTTGATTAAATCCTTTGCATAATCAAATGCTTTTTCTTTATCTTTTTTATATGTACTTTCACTCAATTTTCCAGTCACTTCAAGTTTGATTCCCAACCCTTTGACCATTGGATTAACAGTGTCATAACAACGCACCGCATCTGAGGTGTGAATTTGTTCAAGATTATAAACCTGATAAATTCCAAGTAATCTATTTGCTTGGTTTTGTCCAAGTGCATCAAGTGGGCGGTCATCATCATCGCCTTGCCATTCATCTCTGGTAATTGCCTTTGCATGGCGAAGAAGAATAAATGGTTTTGTATCAAAATCTAACTTTATAAATTGCGCAAGAATCTTTTTATCAGTTTCAAGTGTTAATAGCTCTTTAACCTTCTTTACCTCAACCCACTTTAATTCATCTACCTCAGAGTTTGAAGTAAAAGCTTTTTGGTCAATTGCCTTTGCCGCCCAGAATGAAACCTGCTTTTTCCCATCCTGCGTCAAATACTCAACATCTCCTAGAAAGAGACCAAACTCTGTTTGAATATTGGTTTCTTCTAATACCTCACGATGAGCACAAGCAATTAATGATTCACCGATCTCTAATTTACCTTTTGGAAAACTCCAGTCATCATATTTAGGTCGATGAATTATTGCGACCTCTATTTTATCTTTGTTACTTCGCCAAACTACCGCGCCCGCTGCTTGAATCGTTGCACTCACGGGTTAACTCGATATGAATCAATCATCACTGCTTGTAAATCATTTAGCGGTGAACCATCTGGCGCCTTATCAACTTTGAGCCATTTCCCAGTTGGTAATAAATGCCAGCCAGAGGTTGTTGATGAAACATATAAGTCAAACACTTTAATCAAATCTTTCTTGTGCTCTGGTTTGGTAATTTGTACCAAGGATTCAACTCTGCGATTTAAATTTCTATCCATTAAATCTGCGCTACCTATATAGATTTCATCTTCTCCGTCATTGGCAAAATGAAATATTCTAGAGTGCTCAAGAAACCTTCCTAGAACTGACCTAACTCTAATATTTTCTGAAACACCTGGAATTCCTGGCATTAAAGAACATATTCCTCTTATAACTAAATCAACCTCAACACCGGCGATTGAAGCAAGATATAGGGCCTCAACAAACTCTTCATCAAGTAGTGAGTTAAGTTTTAATCTAATAAAGGCATGCTTACCAGCTTTTTTGTTTTCAATTTCTCGATTAATTTTTTCAAGTAAGCCAGATCTAATTGTTCGTGGCGCAACCAATAAACGATTATAAGAATACTGCGGAGCAAATCCAGAAAGTTGGTTAAATAGTTTATTTAAATCCTCACCCAATTCATCATCCGCACTAAGAACTCCTAAATCTTCATACATTCTGGCAGTCTTTGGGTTGTAGTTTCCGGTTCCAACATGTGAATATCTGCGGACCGTGTTTCCTTCTTCGCGGACAACTAAAGAAAGTTTTGCGTGGGTTTTAAAACCAACTAAGCCATAAACCACATGCACACCAACATCTTCTAATTTACGAGCCCAGCGAACATTTGCCTGCTCATCAAAGCGAGCACGAATCTCAATTACTGCCAACACCTGCTTGCCAGCTTCTGCTGCCTCAATCAGTGCATTAACTATGGGTGAATCACCTGATGTTCGATAGAGCGTCTGTTTGATTGCAAGGACATTTGGATCAGTAGCTGCTGCTTCTAAAAACCTAACAACGGATGAATTAAATGAGTCATACGGGTGGTGCAGCAAAATTTCATTTCTTCTAATTGCTGCAAAAAATTCCTCATTTGAATCTGGATCTACTTCGCGCAACTCACGGGCCACTTGGTTTCTAAATGGCACAAACTTTAATTCTGGTCGATCTAAATCCGCAATTCGATTTAAGCCAGTTAGATCTAAGGGTTCGGTATAGCGGGAAATATCCTCTTCACGGATTGATAACTCGGTTTTTAATCGGTTAAGTAGCTCTGAGCCAATATCACTTGCAACTTCAAGTCGTACTGGTGGCCCAAACTTACGACGTAGTAACTCTTGCTCCATCGACTCAAGTAAGTTCTCTGACTCCTCTTCTTCTAACTCTAAGTCTGCATTTCTAGTAATTCTAAATGTGTAGTAATCCTCAATCTCCATGCCAGGAAATAGTTGATGCAAATTAGCGATAATAACTTTTTCAAGTGGAATAAATTTAGTACCGGCAAACTCAGCTGTTTCAATAAAGCGAGGCAGAGAGGCTGGAACTTTTACTCTGGCAAATAACTCTTCATTAGTTTCAGGTTGTTTAACTAGGACCGCTAAATTCAAAGATAACCCAGAGATATATGGAAATGGGTGAGATGGATCAACAGCCAAAGGGGTAAGTACTGGAAAAATTTTGTTGGTAAATATTTTATTTATATAGCTTTTCTCATCCTCATTTAAGCTTTCCCAGTCGGTAATTTCAATTCCATTTTGGGCTAACTTGGGCAAGATATCTGTTTGAAAACATTTCGTTTGGCGAGCAATAAGTTCCTGAGTTTTTTTAGAAATCTCAGCCATTAATTCAATTGGTGTAAAGCCGGCAGTATTTTTCTTGGTCACACCACTTTCTAATTTACGTTTTAAAGTTGCAACTCGAATCATAAAAAAATCATCTAAATTTGATGAAAATATTGCAAGAAAGCGGCAGCGTTCTAAGAGTGGATTACTTATATCCTCGGCAAGTTCAAGAACACGTTCATTGAAGGCAAGCCAACTTAACTCTCGATCAATTAATCGCTCGCGGGGATTAGTTGAGATTAAATGATTACTCACGTGAGTATTTTGCTTTATAAAGGTTAACGGGTGGTAATCAGAAGGCTAACTCAGCGTGCTACCCAACTAATTGGCTCATTATATTTCGCACTTCTGCCATCACCAGAGGATTTACCTCTAATCCGGCGCCAAATCCAAGGCAGTAAGAAGATTGCAA
>CANLHE010000064.1 GCA_947490605.1 Actinomycetota bacterium | reverse complement strand
GCAATCTCGCTATTTCCAGTGCTTACCAATATTCAATTACTCCGGGCCTATCGTGGCTTTAGGCCATATGCACCAGATCATCTTCCAGTAATTGGTGAAGATGCAAATGTTTTAGGGTTATGGCATGCAGCCGGCCATGAAGGTGCTGGTATTGGATTAGCTCCAGCAACTGGTGAATTAATCACCGCGCAAATTACTGGCAACGTCCCATTTATGGATCCAATGCCATTCTCACCAAAGCGATTTAAAGGTGGTGAGCATGTCGCAGTCTGAAATCCAATTTACCTTCGATGACAAAACCATTTCAGCAGTAAGCGGGCAATCAGTAGGTGCTGCACTGCTTGCCGCCAATCAACGCTCCCTACGGAAAACTAGATTTAACAAAGATAGACGCGGAATTTTTTGTGGAATCGGTGTTTGCTTTGATTGCTTGGTTGTAATTGATGGCATTACAAACCAAAGGGCGTGCATAATAGAAGCAAAACACGGTATGAAAGTTCAAACTCAGGATGGCTCAAATGCATAATGTTGTAATTGTCGGTGGCGGGCCAGCCGGACTCAGTGCAGCTCTTGCAGCTGCGGCTGCAGGTGCTCCAGTCCTATTAATTGATAGTAATTCAAGATTAGGTGGGCAGTATTGGCGAAATTCTGTAGATGAGTTAGAAAATCAAAATGAACAACACTTTGACTTGGCAACTGGATTGCTTTTGATAAATGCTGTCAAAGCAAGAAAAGAAATTGAAGTTTGGTCAGAGGCACAAATATGGAGTGCGACAAATGATGAAGGAAAGAATACTCTTCGAGTTATTCATCAAGGCAAAGAGAAGATCGTAAATACAGCAAACTTAATTCTTTGTACTGGTGCATATGACCGAACGCTGCCATTCCCAGGTTGGGATATACCGGGAGTTATGACTCCTGGCGGAGTTCAATCGCTATTAAAGGGACACGGAGTTCTTGCCGGTAAACAAGTTGTCGTTGCTGGAACTGGCCCATTCTTACTGCCAGTTGCTGCTGGAGTTATTAAAGCCGGTGGTGAAGTTGTTTCACTTATTGAAGCAAACAAATCACGTAGGTGGGTATCTTCATTTATTGTAATTTTAGAAAATTTAAGCAAAATAAAAGAAGCTTTTTACTACATTAAAACAATTAGCCGAGGGAAAGTAAGGGCTCAGTTTGGCTACGCAGTAATAGCAGCCCATGCTGCAGATAATGGTGAATTGGAATCTGTTGATGTTGCAAAAATTGATCGCAATTTTAAAGTTAAAAAGGTAAAAAATATCAAGTGTGATGTTGCCGCAATTGGCTGGGGCTTTACTGCCGATACCTCTTTGGCTGGCTCTCTTGGTTGCAAGCAGGTAGTTGTAAAAGATGAATCTGTTGTTGTTTGGGTTGATAGCGAACAGCAAACAAATATTCCAGGTGTTTTTGCCGCCGGTGAAATTACTGGAATTGGTGGCTCTGATCTTTCAATGGCCGAGGGTGTAATTGCAGGTATTGCTGCAGCTAAATTTGTTGGGTGCAAAGTAGATATTTCAAAAGCTCATCGTAAGCGCCGAGCAAAAAGACAACGCTTTGCAAATGCATTGATAAAGGCTTATCCGATCAAAACGGGTTGGCAATTATGGCCAAATGATCAAACAACTATCTGTAGATGTGAAGAGGTATCACTTGGCGATTTGAAATTCTCAGTAGAAGAGTTAGGGGCAACTGATTCTCGAACTGCCAAACTATTTACTAGATGCGGAATGGGTCTGTGCCAAGGGCGCATCTGTGGTCGCTCTGTTGTAGATCTAGTGGCAAAAGAACTAAATGTCTTACCTACTGATATTGATCGCATTTCTGCCGTGAATCGGCCGATCATTACCCCAATTCCACTTGGTGTTTTAGCACAGGGCGAATAAGGTTTAGCCATGACAACTGCGAAACCATGGCATGGAGTTTTAACTGCAACCGCACTTCCATTTAGAGCTGATCTATCAGTTGATTACGATAAATACGCAGAGCACATTAAGTGGCAGGCTGATAATGGAGTTCATGGCGCAATTCCAAACGGATCACTTGGTGAGTACCAAGTATTAACTCCGGAAGAGAGAACGAAAGTATTAAAGACTGCATTAGATGCTGCCCCAGCCGGATTCAATATCGTGCCAGGAGTTGCAGCATATGGCGCAGCTGAGTCTCGCAGATGGACTGAACAAGCAGTTGAGATGGGTGCAAAGTGCGTAATGTTGCTACCGCCTACTGCATACCGTGCAAATGATGAAGAGATCATTGCTCACTACAAAGAGGTAAGCAAAGTTGGCGTTCCAATAATTGCATATAACAATCCTTTTGATACAAAAGTAGATTTGACTCCGCAACTAGTCGCTCGAATTGCGGATGCTGCTGAAAATGTAGTTGCGATCAAAGAGTTTTCTGGCGATGTGCGCCGAGTTTGGCAATTGCATCACTACGCTCCCCGCATTGAGGTTTTAGTAGGAGCAGATGATGTGCTACTTGAGTTATCAACTGGTGGAGTTGTTGGTTGGATTGCTGGATTTCCAAATGCACTGCCAAAAGAATCGGTTGAGCTATATAACCTTTGTCTAGCCGGCAAGTATGAAGAAGCAAAACCAATTTATGCTGCTGTCCATAACCTGTTCAATTGGGATAGCCGTAAAGAGTTTATTGTCGCAATTAAGGTCGCTATGGAGGCAGTCGGTCGCTATGGCGGGCCAACTAGACTTCCACGTTTACCACTACCAGCGAGTGATCTTGCTCAGCTGAATAAGGATATTAAGCAAACATTAGATTTCTATAAAAATAGAAAATAATTTAATGCAAAATAGTCTGCGTACCGTTACTACGGTTGAATCGCACACTGAAGGAATGCCTACCAGAGTTGTAACAAGTGGAATTGAAGAGATTCCAGGCAAAACTATGTTTGAAAAACGGCTCTACTTTATGGAGCACATGGATCACCTTCGCCAATGGTTGATGTATGAACCTCGTGGCCACCCAGCTATGAGTGGAGCAATTCTGCAGAAATCAACCAGACCAGATGCTGACTGGGGTGTTGTTTATATTGAAGTCTCTGGCTGCTTGCCAATGTGTGGGCATGGAACTATCGGTGTTGCAACTGTTTTAGTGGAGAAGAAGTTAGTACCCGTTATCGAGCCAATTACAACTGTCCGCCTAGATACACCAGCTGGTTTAGTAACCGTTGATGTTCAAGTTAAAAATGGCAAGGCCGAAAAAGTTACTTTGACCAATGTACCTTCATTTTCATATCAATTAGATCAAACTGTAGATGTTCCAGGTTATGGGAAAATAAAATACGATATTGCGTTTGGTGGAAATTTCTATGCAATCATTCCAGCAGAACGAATTGGTATTGAATTCAAGCATGAGAATGGCCAAAAGTTTTTAACAGCCGGCCTTGCAATCAGTGATGCGATAAATCAGCAAAACAAACCTGTTCACCCAGAGAATCCAGATATTGCTATCTGCCACCATATCGATTTTATCGCTCCAGGAAATAACTCGCTGCACTGGAAAAACGCAATGGCCATTCACCCAGGTTGGTTTGATCGATCACCTTGTGGAACTGGAACAAGTGCTCGGCTTGCCCAAATGGTTGCTCGCGGTGAGTTTAAAAATAACGATGTTCTAATTAATGAATCTTGGATTGGCTCACAATTTGAAGGTCGAGTTAAGGAACATACAACTGTGGCGGGATTACCGGCAATTATTCCAACAGTTACTGGTCGTGCTTGGATTATGGGTGAGGCAACTTGGGTATTAGATCCAAATGATCCATTTCCGAATGGGTTTATTGTTTAAAGCATGGTTAAAGTAATTCAATTTTTCTAGCAAGTGCGCCACCAACCATCGCATGCAGTTTCGTTCCCTCTGGCAAATACTCTTCAGAGATTATTTCACCCTGTTCATGAACTGCGCTTACTAAATCTCCTCGATTGAAAGGAATAATCGCATTGATTTCAACCTTAGGTTTTGGCAATGAGGATTCAATTGCCTTAATTAATGTATCAATGCCATATCCAGTACGAGCAGAAATTGCATAAGCATTACTCTCTTTTCGCAGAAGCTCCATTAAAACCTCAGGTGCGGCTACATCTGCTTTATTAATTGCAATAATCTCTAAGATCTCACCACCACCAATTTCACCAATTACTTGCCTGACTGCCCGTAGCTGCTCCATTGGATCTGGGTGCGCTCCATCAACAACATGAACAATTAGATCAGCCTCAGAAACCTCTTCAAGTGTTGATTTAAATGCCTCAACTAACTGGTGAGGTAAATGTCTGACAAACCCCACTGTGTCAACAAATGTATAAACCCGGCCATCAGCACTTTCAGTCTTTCTAACAGTTGGATCTAAAGTTGCAAACAATGCATTTTCCACTAATACATCTGCGCCAGTTAAACGATTTAAAAGTGATGATTTACCGGCATTTGTGTAACCAGTAATAGCAACGGAAGGAATGTTGTTTCTTCTTCGTTCATTTCGCTTAATGTCCCGTGAGGTTTTCATATCTTTAATCTCACGCCGCAGCTTAGACATTTTGTCATTAATTCTTCTTCGATCAGTTTCAATCTTTGTTTCACCAGGTCCTCGTCCGCCGATGCCACCAGCCTGGCGAGATAGAGATTCACCCCATCCGCGAAGTCTGGGCAACATATAAGACATCTGCGCAAGCTCTACCTGCGCCTTACCTTCTCGGCTTTTAGCGTGCTGGGCAAAAATATCTAATATCAATGCAGTTCTATCAATAACTTTTACTTTAACTTTTTGTTCTAATGTTCTTAGTTGTGCTGGTGATAATTCACCATCACAAACGACAGTATCTGCCCCAGTTGCAACCACAGCTTCTCTGACTTCTTTGACCTTTCCAGATCCAATAAAGGTTGCAGAATCTGGTTTATCTCTTCGTTGAATCAAAGCCTCCATTACTTGTGATCCAGCAGTTTGGGCAAGGGCGGCTAACTCTTTAATTGAGTTATCAGCATCTTTTGCACTTCCCTCTGTCCAAACGCCAACTAGTACAACTTTCTCAAGTCGTAACTGTCGATACTCGGCATCAGAAACATCTTGCAACTCTGTTGAAAGTCCGCTGACTCTTCGCAATGCCTGCCGGTCTTGTAAATCTTGGTTATTACTTTCTGGATTTTCAGTTAACTCATAATCTGCAACTGCTTGGGCGTTTTCTCTAATTAAGGTATCGATATCAATCTCTAAGCCATCATCTTTATCAAACTTTGGATCACTCACAGATATTTATCCAATTCAACATCCTTTACTAGTTCTGCTGGGCCAGTTAATGTGGCATTACTGTGCCCATCAATTTCAACGATTAACTTTCCACCTGGTGGATTAATAACCCATTTAATTGGCAATTGCTTCCTATTCTTAATTGTGGCAG
>CANLHE010000063.1 GCA_947490605.1 Actinomycetota bacterium | reverse complement strand
CAAAGGCTAAAACTTTCCCTCCGCATTTAGCCACAAGATCGTTAAATCTTGGCTCAGTATTTGCTAGGGATTTATCAATTAAAGCTACATCGATTTGTAGGTCATGAATATGGTCTAAAACTAGTTGCAAGTGGGCCTCTAGCGAAAAACCTGAGAATTCATCAGAAATATGTTTATCGGGAAGATTAAAAATCATAACTTTCTTTGCCTTACTTATTTTTATCTGAGTAGCTTGTTCCTTTAATAAGAAATGTGGCATAACGCTAGATAGCCAAGAACCAGGGCCAAAAGTTACCCAGTCTGCTGCTGCTATTGCACTCAAAGCCTCAGGTGTTGCTTTAGGTGTTTCTGGAATTAATCGCAACTCTTTTACTTTTCCAACTGCCGCAGCAACCTGAACTTGTCCTCTTACCAAATTAATACCATCTTTACTCTCAAAACTTCCTTCAATATCTAATGGCTCTAGCGCCATTGGCAATACCCGGCCAACTACCTTTAAAAGTTGGCCAACACGATCTAAGCCCTTAACCGGATCGCCATCTCGATCCCAAAGTGCAGTTAGAAGTAAGTTACCAACTGCGTGATTATCCATCTCCCCCTGACTTGTAAATCGGTACTGCATAATTTGTGCCCAACTTCTGCCCCATTCATCATCAGCGCAGAGTGCAGCAAGTGCTGTACGCAAATCACCAGGTGGAAGGGAATTAAATTCAGCTCGCAATCTGCCTGAAGATCCACCATTATCAGCAACAGTAACTACTGCGGTAACTTGATCAGTGAGAGTACGCATTGCAGCAAGTGTTGCTGCAAGACCATGCCCGCCACCTAAACAAACTACCTTTGGGTTTGAATTCAAATCTATATCTCCCGCCCTAAATCTCTATGTAATGCCTGCGCTTCAATTTTGTATTTCACCAAATTTTCACACCTAGCCAATCGTTTACCTAATTCGACGGTCACGGCTACTGATCTATGCTTTCCGCCAGTGCAACCAATTGCTAAAGTTAAATACTTTCTGCCTTCGGCTATAAAGCCTGTGGCCATGGTTTCGAATAGTGCTTGATACCTATCGAGAAACTCCTGGACGTTATCGTTATTTAGCACAGCATCACTAACTGGCTTGTCTAAACCAGACAATGGCCGAAGCTCTGGAACCCAGTGAGGGTTAGCAATGAATCGGCAATCAACAACCAGGTCTGCATCAACTGGTATTCCATACTTATAACCAAATGAAAGTATATTGACTCTTAAATCTGTATCTGAATCTTCGTGGAAGTAATCGGCAATCTTCTTTTCAAGTTGATGAATATTCAGTGCTGAAGAATCGATTATCAAGTCAGCTGAATCACGAACCTCCCGTAATCTTTCTCGCTCTTTTGCAATTCCATCCAAGATTCGATCCGACCCTTGAAGTGGATGAGGACGTCTCGTAGATTCAAACCTTCTAACTAAAGCATCATCAGCTGCATCGACAAACAGAATTTTTCTAGCAATACCTTGTTCGGCCAAATCAGAAAGGGATTTAGTTAAATCGTCGAAAAATGCACGTCCTCTTATATCGACAACTACAGCCACTTTTTTAACGGACGCAGTTACTAGTTCAATTAGATTGCCAAGCAAGGCTGGTGGCATATTATCAACAACATACCAACCAAGATCCTCCAAAGAATGTGCAACGGTAGATCTACCCGCACCACTCATGCCGGTAATTATCAGGATCTCGGTATCACCCTTCATGCCAATATCTTGCTATACCTGTCAAGCATCTAATATTTCCCCAGTTTGCATGTCAATATTTAAAGGCAAATCTTGGCTATTTATCTGATCGATAATCGTCTTAGCCATCTTTTTACCAATCCCAGGCACAACTGCAAGTTCTTCAACAGTTGCAGCTTTAAGAGCCGTCACTGATCCAAAATGAGTAAGCAAAGATTTACGTCTGATTTCGCCAAGTCCTACGACCTCATCCAGAAGGGATTCAAGCATTACCTTAGAGCGTTTACTTCTGTGGAAATTGATTGCAAATCGATGTGCTTCATCTCTTAATTTCTGTAGCAAGTAGAGAGCTTCGCTATGTCTTGGAAAAATAACCGGTTCACTGCTATTTGGTAACCATACTTCTTCGAGTCGTTTAGCTAGCCCACATAAGGCAATATCTGTAATCCCTAATTCTTGTAATGCTTTAGCTGCTGCATTAACTTGCGGCTTACCGCCATCTACAACTACAAGTTGAGGAGGATATGCAAATTTTGGGCGTTGCCCTCCTTGCGAAGTTGCCTCGGCAATATCAATATCTTTTTCATCTAAATATCGCTTGAATCGGCGAGTAATCACATGATGCATCGCTCTTGTATCGTCAAACCCAGCTTCATCTGAAATGGAGAATCTTCGATAGTCACTCTTTTTTGGTTGTCCGTCCTCAAATACCACCATTGAAGCCACCATGCTGGTTCCTTGAATATTTGAAATATCAAAGCATTCGATTCTAAGCGGCAACTCTGCCAACTCTAGTTGCTCTGCGATTTCAGCTAAAGCGGAACCACTTACAGCAGCATCATTTGCTCGTTTGCTTAAGTACTGAATCAATGATTGATGAGCATTTCGTTTAACCGTTTGTATTAAGTCAAATTTTTCACCGCGCTGTGGTTCTATCAAAGCAACATTTGAGCCTCGCTGTTTGCTCAGCCATTCCTCAAGCACTTTCGAATCCTCTGGTAAATGATCCACTAAAATTTCAGATGGCGGCTTGTTATCTGCATATATCTTCCCAAGCATGGCAGAGATAATTCCTTCATCCTCAAGCAAGTTTGCCCGGTCTACTATCCACGATCTTGAGCCAGTTATGCGGCCGGCAGTAATAATGAATTGTGATAAAGCAGCGTGTGTTATCTCTTCATGAATTGCTAGAACATCAGCGTCAATATTTTCATTCAAAAATCGATCAGTAGATTCAAATGCTTTATTTACGGCTTCTAGTTGGTCGCGCAACTTAGCTGCTTTTTCGAACTCTTCAGCTGCTGAAGCAACATTCATTTCATTTTCAATCCGAGTTGATATATCTTCTGGGGATTTTTCTAAGAAGTTAACTAGGTCGTTGGCTAATTTACGATGCTCATCTGGGCTTACCCAACTAACACATGGTGCTGCGCATTTACCGATATCCCCTAATAAACATTGCCGCTTACTCCTTACTGCAGATTGAAAATTTGATTCACTGCAAGTACGAACAGGATATATTTTAATTAGAGTCTCAAATGTACTCCGCAATGCCCATGCATGAGAGTAAGGTCCAAAATATCGAACCCCTGGAATTTTCTTGGATCTAGAAATAAATAATCTTGGAAATTCAGATTTTAAATCTATTGCTAAATGAGGATATGACTTATCATCTTTGAACTGCACATTGAAATCTGGGCTGTACTGCTTAATCCAAGTAAACTCTAATTGAAGTGCCTCTACCTCTGTCTTAACTAAAGTCCAATCAACGCGAACAGCAGTATTTACCATTTTCCTAGTTTTTATTTGTAAGTTACTGCCAAAATATGAATTAAGACGATTTTTTATATTTTTAGCTTTTCCAACATAAATTACCTTTTCATCTTTATCAAAAAAGCGATAAACACCAGGATCAGTTGGCAAATTAATTGGGCGATAACTCTGTGGGTCAGCCATAATTTACTTCTTTAATACTTGAGCTAAAAACTTTCCGGTATAGCTCTTACTATTTTTGACAATATCTTCAGGCCGTCCTTCAGCCACTACTAATCCACCACCTGACCCGCCTTCTGGGCCTAAATCGATAACCCAATCTGCAGATTTAATAACATCCAAATTGTGCTCAATTACGATAACAGTGTTGCCGGTATCAACTAATCTATTTAAAACAAGAAGTAGCTTACGTACATCTTCAAAATGCAGGCCAGTAGTTGGCTCATCTAATACATAAATTGTTCTTCCAGTTGATCTGCGTTGCAACTCAGTTGCTAGCTTTACTCTCTGTGCTTCTCCACCAGAAAGAGTCGGGGCTGATTGGCCGAGCCTTACATAGCCAAGTCCAACATCACACAATGTTGTTAGAAACCTAGCAATTGCTGGGACTGATTCAAAGAACTTACTAGCCTCTTCAATAGGCATATCAAGTACTTGGGCAATTGTTTTACTCTTGTAGTGTACCTCTAGGGTCTCTCGGTTATACCGTGCTCCATGACAGACTTCACATGGTACATAAACATCAGGCAAAAAATTCATCTCGATAGTTATTGTTCCGTCACCAGAACAGTTTTCACATCTGCCGCCTTTTACGTTGAATGAAAATCTGCCTTGTTGGTAACCGCGAACCTTTGCTTCACTCGTTTCAGCAAAGAGTGCCCTGACTTTGTCAAACACACCTGTATAGGTTGCGGGATTTGATCTAGGTGTTCTACCGATTGGTGATTGATCAACGTGAACAACTTTATCTAGTTGATCAAGTCCAGTAATAGTTCGGTGACGACCAGGAACAATTCTGGCGCCGTTCAATTTATTCGCTAGTACTGAGTACAAAATATCATTTACTAAGGTTGATTTACCCGATCCACTTACGCCAGTAACGGCTACAAAAGCTGCAAGTGGAAAGGTCACATCAATATTTTGCAGATTGTTCTCTTTTGCTGCTTTAATAGTCAAAGATTTCTTTTCATCAATAGGCCTGCGCTTTTTTGGAATTGCAATAACAGATCTGCCCGATAGATAAGCACCGGTAATTGAATTCTTAGCGGCTATTAATTGCTCATAGCTGCCCGACGAAACAACCTCTCCACCATGCTCGCCAGCTCCAGGGCCAATATCAACTATCCAATCAGCAGTTCTAATTGTGTCTTCATCATGTTCAACCACAATTAATGTGTTGCCAAGATCTCTTAATCTTGTGAGTGTTTCGATCAATTTCCGGTTATCACGTTGATGTAGACCAATACTTGGCTCATCCAATACATATAAAACGCCCGTTAACCCAGATCCAATTTGAGTTGCAAGTCTAATTCGTTGTGCTTCACCACCGGATAAAGTTGCAGCAGGCCTTGCTAATGATAGGTAATCAAGTCCAACATCTAGTAGAAAACCTAATCGTGCATGGACCTCTTTTAGTACCCGCTCTGCAATCTTTTTCTCCCGAGCTGAAAGTGATATTTCCTTTAGGAACACTGCGCACTCAGCAATTGAAAACTCGCAAATTTCTGCAATATTTTTTCCACCCAAGGTAACAGCAAGCACTTCAGGCTTTAGCCGACTGCCGTTGCACACCGGGCAAGGTGTTTGACGCATATAGGCCTCGTACTTATCACGACTGAAATCACTGTCAGTTTCTGAGTGTCTTCTATGAATAAATGGAATTACTCCTTCAAAACCAGTCGTGTAATTACGGACTCGGCCGTAACGGTTCTTGTACTTAACAT
>CANLHE010000062.1 GCA_947490605.1 Actinomycetota bacterium | reverse complement strand
CATGTTGCTTGCGCCGATTATCAAAAGCAGCCACGATCGGCAGAATTGCAAGGCGTTGTGATAACTCCTCTTTAAATTCAATCACTGGATTTGTTTGACGGTCAGAAAATTCAGAAAGGTTGGCTAATAGTTTTTCAGTATAAGTAATAATCTCATCAGCACTTCGATCATTTTCTGCTAATTGAGTAGATAGATCCATTACCTCTTTAACAACTGAGTTTGGTGATCCATTAATTGGAAGATCATTTCCAGCGAATCTGCTTACCTCTTCAAATGCAATTTGCCAGGCGGCTGCTTCACCAATTGGATCAGCATCAGCATCAATACCAATTCGAATTGCATGATCTGCTAAAACTCGGCCAGCATACGAGTGATAGGTGGCAACCGTTAATTCAGATTCATCTAGGTGATCTGGCAATAAATTCGCACTCTTTAGCTGCCTTAATCGATATTTAATTCGCTTAGCTAAATCACCGGCTGCTTTTCTAGTAAAAGTAAGGCCAAGTAATTGATCTGGCGTAATAATTGAATTGGCGACCAAGTATAAAACTCGCTGGCTCATCGTTTCAGTTTTGCCAGAGCCAGCACCGGCAATCACAACAGATGGTGCAAGTGGTGCTTGAATAATTGGAATCTGTTCATCGGTTGGCACTCTAAAAGTTGGATCAACTGCGCTAATTCGCTTTGCAATATCTAGAGCGGAGTATTTAATACTCATTTACCAATCACCGCCTGACCTTGAGTTTGAATTGGGCAGGATGATTTCACTGCGCAGGTACGACAGCGATCATTAATGGTTGCAACAAAACTCTTATCACTCATTCCTTGTGCTATCTGAGTTAACTCTGCTGTTACATTATCTACCTTCACCGCTTCTTGTGGACGAGGCTTAGCATCTTTGGCTTTATGGTCACCAACAAAAACCAGCTCTGCGCCAGCCACCTCTTGATGTTCTAACTTTTCTTTAAATCCATCATTTACTACCGCTAATTGATAACTTTGTAACTGTTTGTTTTCAAGCGCCTTGTCATATGAGATTGCAGTTGCACCCGTTTTTAAATCAACGATGTAATACTTATTCTCAGCAGTTAACTCAATTCGGTCAATTGAACCTGAGACCACCGCATTTCCTAATTTGAATTCAAACTTTTCTTCCACTCCAATCAGAGTGTTCTTATTTTTTAAATTCCAACTATAGAATTTTTCAAGCATGGCAGCCGCCCTGCGATACTCGTAATCTTTAATCCAGCCTTTATTCATATCAATTAACGACCATGCCCCTTTTAATTTATCCTCTAATTGATCAAGGGAAAGAGATGGTTGCTCGAGTAATTGGGCAGCAATAACATGGATTGCAGTTCCTAAGACTTGCGCAGTTGAATCAGCTTCTTTGCCACCACTTTGCTCTAATAACCATTTAAGTGAGCACTCAGTAAATGATTCGAGTGAGCTTGGTGAAATCCTTAATACTTCATCATTTTTAATAACTGGTAGGTCAGTTGAAATCGGTGTGCTACCTACCCAATTTTTTGGCTCAGCCCGCTGCACGCCATTTACTGCCAATGTTTTAAGCATTCTTTGGGCAAATATCGCCTCTTCTTTACTACTTGCTCTACTAGCTAATCTTCGTAAGTCAGCAACTAAGGCAGGTTGAGTAATTGCTCTTGCAGTTTGAGTGAGTGCAATTTCAATAGGTGCAAACTTTTCAAAGTAACTAGATGGCTGATTATCCTCTTGCGATACTGCAGTAATAATTAATTTTTCAGTTGCTCTTGTAGTTGCCACATTTAACAATCGTTTTTCATCTTCAGAAAGGCCAGAGGCAGAGATCGCATCTAATTGGGCAGGATTGCTGATGCCATGGCGAAATATCTCAACTAAACGCTCACTACCAAGGAGTGAGCCACGCTGTTTTAAGTTTGGCCAACTTCCTTCCTGCATGCCAGCAAGTGCTACATAACGCCATTGCAAGCCTTTAGCTGAGTGCACAGTCATTACCTGCACTACCTCACCACGTTGTGCTGATGCAGAAATACTGTCAGATAAAATCTTTTCACCAAGTAATTGATCGAGAAATAATCCAGCTTTAGCACCAGGAAGTCTTTCGCTAAAGCGTCGAGCAACTTCAAATAAAGTAATTAAGGCATCAAGGTTTTGATCCGCCACAGCACCTCGATTACCACCTGCTAGCGCTTGTTGTTGCCAAGCCGAAGATATCAACTCACCTTCATAATTTTTTGCACTGCTCCAAATACTCCAAAGCAAATCCGAAATGTCTTGGGATTTGCTTGAAACTTTTTTAGCCTCTTTTAGTAAATCATTAATCCGCTTAAGCGGTGTTAATTGCTCCCAAGGCAGATCAGTAGTTGGCGCCGTTAGCGCATCGAGTATTAACTCAGTTGAACTCTTTGTTAAATCACCTTTTTGTTCTTTACTTAAGGAAATTCGCATCTGCCGAATTGAAATTGCATCAGCTCCAGCAAACTCACTCTTAAGCAACTCTTCAATCTGATCCCAATTACTTGGAATTAACTTCAATTGACCGAGTGCAATTTGTGCCAGCGTAATAATTGGTTTAATCGCTGGATTATCAGCAAGTGAGAGTGCAATCGCATCTATCTCAACTGGAATTGAATTCATCGCAAATGCTCGTTGCAGGGCGCCTACTTGAGCACCAGGGGATCTAAGAATTACCGCCATCTGTGACCACGGCACTCCCTGCCTTAGGTGAGCTGACCTAAACTGATGAGCGATGAAATTTGCTTCATCACTAGCACTACTTAACATCGCAACTTCTTTGTCTTTAACATTTCTAAAACTTGCTGGTAATTTAATAATATTTTTAAAACCAGACTGCTCTAGATCACTTAGTAAATTATCTGGATCAGCTCCTCTAAATCTGCCAACTGCAGATTGTGGGTCGGCAAAGATAACTAATTCTTGCCCACTTAGTAATTGCAATAATTTGCGTTGCGCCCGATCAGACTCTTGAAACTCATCAACATAAATAACTTGGAATAGTTTTCGATACTTATCAAGTAAATCTGGATTACTTTCTAGTTTTTCAACCGCAGCAATAATAATTTCACTAGGATCAATTCGATTAAGACCGGCGCCAGTTGTTACATCACGAAGTGCGAGAGATTGCAGATACTTTTGCCAAAACTCACAAATAGCTGGCCAATACTTTTGCTCATACTTATCGGTGTACTTAACTAACTCAGCCGGTGAGGAACCTCGCTCAGTTGCCCGGCCAATAAAATCCCGTAACTCTTTAGCAAAGCCTCTAGTTGTTAAGGCTGGAATTAACTCCTTTGGCCATAATGTTGCATCTGGGTTTGCCGCATCAATTGCTAGTAGCTCTCTAATTTGGGCATCTTGTTCGGCCCCTGATAACAAAACATATTTTTTTGCATCTGTGTTTGCGAGTTGATCATTTAAAATTAAAAATGCAATTGAATGAAATGTTCTAGCAATCGGCTCACTTACTGTATGTGTTGCTGGATTTGCCGATGCAATCTGATCGCGAAGTTTGCTGGCACTATGGCGGCCATAGGTAATTACTAGGATTGAGTTTGGATCTTGACCTTCACTTATTCTTTTTGAAACAGCTGTAATTAATGTTGTAGTTTTACCACTGCCAGCCTCTCCTAAAACTAATAATGGAGAACCTCGGTGGGTGATTACCTGCTTTTGCTCTTGATTTAATTGCGCTTGATCTATTAATTCAGTTTTAAATTGCGCTCTAACCAGATTTAGCTTTGGGGTATTTTTTGCGCTGGCCACGGCTTAATTTAACGCGAGCGCACTGACATTAAGGGCTATGACCCAACTAGCTCTAGGAGTTCTCGTTTGTTCGCTTATTTTTAGAAGTAAGGCGGGCCCTGGTTGATCCATCCAGGATTACCTTACGAATTCGAACTACCGCAGGTGTTACCTCAACGCACTCATCCTCACGGCAAAACTCAAGAGCACCTTCCATATTTAATTTCTTAGCTGGAATTAATCGCTCAGATTCATCGGTGCCAGAGGCACGCATATTTGTTAACTTCTTCTCGCGAACACAGTTAACATCCATATCCTCACTTCGTGAGTTCTCACCAATCACCATACCTTCATAAACTTCATCACCTGGCTCAACAAATATAGAACCGCGATCTTGCGTGCCATAAAGTGCGTAGCTAGTTACCGCTCCCATTCGATCTGAAACTAATGAACCAGTTGAACGAGTACGAAGCTCACCATGCCATGCTTCATAACCATCAAACACATGGTGGAGTAATCCAGTTCCTCTTGTCTCAGTTAAAAACTCAGTTCTAAAACCAATTAAGCCACGAGAAGGCACTCGGTAATCAAGACGAATCCAACTAGTGCCATGGTTAACCATTTGTTCCATGCGCCCCTTGCGCAGCGCCATTAATTGCGTAATCACACCTAAGTACTCCTCAGGGGCGTCAATAGATAAACGCTCCATCGGCTCATGTAATTTGCCATCCACCATCTTGGTAACTACCTGTGGCTTACCAACAGTTAACTCAAATCCTTCACGCTTCATAATTTCAACAAGAACTGCAAGTTGTAACTCACCACGTCCCTGCACCTCCCAGGTATCTGGGCGATCGGTATTTAAAACTCTAAGTGAAACATTTCCAACTAGCTCTGCATCTAACCGGTTTTTAACTTGGCGAGCAGTTAATTTGTTTCCACTCTTTCCCGCAAGTGGTGAGGTATTAATACCAATTGTCATCGAAATACTTGGCTCATCAACTGTGATTAATGGCAGAGCATGTGGATTTTCTAAATCAGCAAGGGTTTCACCTAAGGTAATAGTTTCAATTCCAGCAACCGCAATAATGTCACCTGGGTGAGCTTCTAATGCTGGTACTCGCTCTAGCGCTTCAGTAATTAAAAGTTCAGAGACTTTAACTCGCTCAGTTGTGCCATCGGTTTTAATCCAAGTAACTGATTGGCCTTTTTTAATCACACCCTCTCTAACGCGGCAAAGGGCAAGCCGGCCTAAGAATGGAGATGAGTCAAGGTTTGTTACATGTGCTTGCAGAGGTGCACCCTCATGGTATTCCGGTGCTGGAATAGCTGAAAATATTGTGTCAAATAAAACATCTAAGTTTTCATTATCTGGCATGCCACCATCTGCTGGGCGATTTAAAGATGCTCGTCCTGCTTTTGCAGATGCATAAACAATTGGAAATTCAATTTGATCTTCATTTGCATCTAAATCTAAGAAGAGTGCGTATGCCTCATCAACAACTTCGGCGATACGGGAATCGGGACGATCTACTTTATTAATTAACAAAATAACTGGGAGATTTTTTTGCAAAGCTTTACGAAGTACGAAACGAGTTTGTGGCAGTGGACCTTCAGAGGCATCAACTAACAAAATAACGCCATCAACCATCTCTAATCCACGCTCAACCTCACCACCGAAATCTGCGTGGCCTGGAGTATCAATAATATTTACGATTGTGTTACCGCGCTTTACCGCAGTATTTTTTGCCAAAATTGTAATTCCCTTTTCGCGCTCAAGATCCATCGAATCCATCATTCGATCTT
>CANLHE010000061.1 GCA_947490605.1 Actinomycetota bacterium | reverse complement strand
GCTCACAGCCGAGCCCTATCCAAGGAGAGTTCATTGAATCTTGTCCAAGTAAGTGGAAGCAACCTCAACTACGTATATGCAATCTTAGGTATTTCATTATTGGCTCTCGCCATCGCCTACGCATTACGGGCACAGGTACTAGCTCAAGGAGTAGGAACTGCAAAGATGCAGGAGATCGCCGCCGCCGTACAAGAGGGCGCAGCTGCTTATCTTTCTCGGCAATTTAGAACACTCTCAGTTTTCGTAGCAATTGTTTTTGTACTTTTATTTGCCCTGCCTGGTGAAACTGAAATCAGGATAGGCCGTTCAATATTTTTCTTAGTGGGCGCAGGCTTTTCAGCATTAGTTGGTTACAACGGAATGTGGTTAGCAGTAAGAGCAAATGTTCGCGTGGCAGAGGCTGCTAGAAAGAAGTCAGCAGAAAAAGCAGTTCAAATCGCATTTCGCACCGGTGGTGTAGTTGGTATGACCACGGTTGGCCTTGGCTTACTTGGCGCTTCATTAGTTGTAATTATTTACAAAGAGGATGCGCCATCAGTATTAGAAGGTTTTGGTTTTGGTGCTGCAATGCTTGCGATGTTTATGCGAGTTGGCGGCGGAATCTTTACAAAGGCAGCAGATGTCGGCGCGGATTTAGTTGGAAAAGTTGAAAAGGGAATTCCTGAGGATGACCCAAGAAATGCGGCAACTATTGCCGACAACGTGGGCGATAACGTTGGTGACTGTGCTGGTATGGCAGCAGATCTATTTGAGTCATATGCGGTAACTCTGGTGGCAGCATTAATTCTTGGAAAAGCTGGATTTGGTGATGCCGGACTTATTTATCCATTAATTGTTCCAGCAATTGGAATCATTACTGCAATCCTTGGAATTTTCTTAACTAAATTACGTCCAACCGATAAGACAGCAATGAATGCAATTAATCGTTCGTTTTTCACAAGCGCAATTATCAGCGCCGTTCTAGTTGGTTTTGCCACCTTTACCTATCTACCAAACTCACTACTTAATATGTCAGGTCTTACTCCTGAAGCACAAGCGGTAGATGTAAACCCAAGAGTTTTGGCATATGGCGCAGTATTAATTGGTATTGCACTCGCCGCTGCTATTCAGATACTTACTGGCTTCTTTACTGAGGTCGGCAAGCGCCCAGTAAACGATGTTGCATCATCTTCAAAGACGGGAGCTGCAACAGTAATTCTGGCTGGTATCTCAGTTGGTTTTGAATCAGCTGTTTACTCAGCATTATTAATTGCCGCAGCAGTCTTTGGTGCATTCTTATTAGGTGGTGGCTCAATTGTTCTATCACTATTTGCGGTAGCACTTGCTGGAACAGGATTACTAACCACAGTTGGCGTAATTGTTGCGATGGATACATTTGGCCCAATCTCAGATAACGCGCAAGGAATTGCCGAGATGAGTGGGGATGTTAAGGGTGAAGGCGCAAAGATCCTGACATCACTAGATGCAGTTGGTAATACCACTAAAGCAATTACAAAAGGTATTGCAATCGCAACTGCGGTCTTAGCAGCAACCGCTTTGTTTGGTGCATTTACCGATGCAATTAAAAACTCAGTTCTTGAAAAAGGCTTAGTAGTTAAGGATCAAGTACTTTCACTACAAGGCGTATTAGATGTTGCAGATCCAAGAAACTTAGTTGGATTAATAATTGGCGCAGCTGTGGTCTTTATGTTCTCAGGTCTGGCAATTAATGCAGTATCAAGAGCTGCGATTGCAGTAGTAGTTGAAGTTCGTGCACAATTTAAGAAGTATCCAGGAATTATGACTGGCAAGGTAAAGCCTGAGTACGGCCGGGTAGTTGATATCTGTACCCGTGACTCACTCCGCGAACTAGCAACTCCCGGATTACTTGCAGTGATGGCACCAATCGCAGTTGGTTTTGGTTTAGGTGTTGGCGCACTTGGTGCATACCTAGCTGGCGCAATTGGCACCGGCACACTGATGGCGGTTTTCTTATCTAACTCAGGTGGTGCTTGGGATAACGCGAAGAAGATGATTGAAGATGGCAAGTACGGCGGCAAAGGATCTGAAGCACACAAAGCAACTGTGGTTGGTGACACCGTTGGTGATCCATTTAAAGATACCGCTGGCCCTGCAATTAACCCGTTAATTAAGGTAATGAACTTAGTTGCCTTGTTGATAACTCCAGCAATTGTCGGCTTTACCTTAGATGATAATGGTCAAATAAATATGATTATTTCATTGCTGGCAACACTTGCGATTATTTTTTCACTTGTGCGTAATCGCAGGCGTGCAACTGTAATCGTCTAACAGCTTTAACTTCCCCATTTAAAAGAAGGAAATACTTTGGGCACAAAGTTAGTAATTGTTGAGTCCCCTGCTAAGGCGCGCAAAATTGGCTCCTTTTTAGGGGATGAGTATGTGGTGGAAGCATCCGTTGGCCACATCCGCGATTTACCACAACGCGCAGCTGATATTCCAAAAGAGTTTAAGAAATTTGCTTGGGCAAAAGAAGGTGTAAATATTGAAGAGGAGTTTGCACCCCTTTATGTAATTAATCCAGATAAAAAATCTAAAGTGGCAGAGTTAAAAGAGTTAATGAAAGATGCTGATGAGTTAATTCTGGCAACAGATGAAGACCGCGAGGGTGAAGCAATTGCTTGGCACTTAATTGAAGTATTACGGCCAAAGATTCCAATTCGGCGAATGGTTTTTCATGAGATCACAAAAGATGCAATTCAAAAAGCGGCGAAGGAAACCCGCGATCTAGATTATCGATTAGTTGATGCCCAGGAAACTAGAAGAGTTTTAGATCGCCTTTATGGTTACCGCCTTTCCCCAGTTTTATGGAAAAAAGTTATGCCTAGAATTTCTGCTGGCCGCGTGCAGTCGGTAGCAACTAGATTAATTGTTGAACGCGAACGTGAGCGAATGGCATTTATTTCATCTGGCTGGTGGGATTTAGCAGCAGCATGTGTACCAGGGTTTAGCGCAAAATTGTTATCACTCGATGGCAAAAGAGTTGCGGCCACAAATGATTTTGATTCTAATGGTGGCATAAAAGAAAAATCTGCGACAAATATTTTATTACTAGATGAAGCTGCCGCTCGTGAATTAGTGCAATCATTAAATGGTCAATCTTTAATTGTTAAATCATTAGAGGAATCTCCTAGAACAGAGCGACCTAAAGCACCATTTACAACTTCAACAATGCAACAAGATGCAGGATCTCGTCTTGGTTGGGGTGCTCAATTAACTATGCGAATTGCTCAACGTCTTTACGAAAATGGTTACATCACCTATATGCGTACTGATTCGGTAACACTATCTTCTTCCTCAATTGCCGCGGCAAGATCATCTGCACAAGATTTGTACGGCAAAGAGTTTGTACCAGCTACACCAAGAGTTTATGAAGGTAAAACAAAAAATGCTCAAGAGGCACATGAGGCAATCAGGCCGGCTGGTGAATCATTTAGAACACCAGGTGAGTTAGCACCTGAGTTATCCCGCGATGAGTTTGCCCTTTATGATTTAATTTGGAAACGCACTATTGCATCTCAAATGTCAGATGCAAAGAAACAACAGATGCGAGTTGATTTTGATGTTAAGACAAAAACAGGCAACGATGCAATATTTCGCGCAAATGGTTCAATAGTTGTATTTGCTGGCTTCTTAGCTGCGTATGAAGATATTGTTGAAGAAAAAGCAGATATTGAAGAGACAGATCGCCGGTTACCAGCAATGAGTGTTGGTGAAAAAATTGAGGTTAGTGAATTTAGTTGTGAGGGGCATGAAACAAAACCGCCAGCTAGATATACCGAACCAACATTGGTTAAAAAACTAGAAGAGTTAGGTATCGGACGTCCTTCAACATTTGCATCGATTATGCAAACAATTCAAGATCGAGGTTATGTCGCAAAACGTGGTAGAGCTTTAGTTCCAACATTTTTAGCTTTTTCAGTTACCGGCTTACTCGAGCAGCACTTTACAAAGCTAATTGATTACGAATTCACCGCCTCAATGGAGGAGGATTTAGATCGAATCGCAAATGGTGAAGAGGAAAGAGTTGCTTGGCTAACTAAGTTTTTCTACGGCACCGATAACAACCCTGGCTTAGCAGATCTTGCAGCAGATCTTGGCGCAATTGATGCGCAAGCAATTAACACCATGAAGATGGGTGAAGATATTGAAATCAGGGTTGGTAGATTTGGTGCATATTTGCAACAAGGTCAAGGGGACGATCGAAAGTTTGCAAATATTCCAGAGCAGATGGCACCTGATGAGTTAACACTTCCGATTGCAATTGAATTGCTTGCTAAACCATCGGGAGAGCGAAAGTTAGGAACTGATCCTGGGACCGGCTTAGAGGTTATTGCTAAATCTGGACGCTTCGGTGCTTACATTACTGAAGTATTTCCAGTAGAGATTGTTGAAGAGGGTGCTAAAAAGAAAAGAAAAAAGAAGGATGCACCAAAACCAAAGACTGCATCTCTTCTTTCAACAATGTCATTAGACACTGTTGATCTATCAGATGCACTTCGTTTGTTGTCTTTGCCAAGATCTTTAGGTTCATACCAAGATGAAATTATTACTGTACAAAACGGTAGATACGGTCCTTATATGAAGCACGGCGCAGATTCGCGAACTCTGACAAGTGAGGATCAACTATTTTCAATTGGCTTAGAAGAAGCGATTGAGATTTATAAACAACCAAAAGTTAGAAGACGTGGTGTTGCAAAGCCGCCACTTAAAGAACTTGGCAAAGATCCACAAACCGAGCGTGAAGTAATTGTTAAAGATGGCAGATTTGGTGTTTATGTTACTGATGGCGAAACAAATGCAACCTTGCGAAGAGGTGACGCAGTTGAGTTATTAACATTAGAGCGAGCACTTGAATTATTAGCAGGACGCCGTGCCTGGGAGATTGAGAATCCTGGCGGTTCAAAGAAGAAAGGTAAGCGGGCTAAAAAAAGCGCACCTACTTTGACTGAGAAAACAGTTAAAGGTGCTGGCGCTAAAAAGCGGGCTAAAAAGGCTGCTACTGGTGTCGGAAATGCACCAAAGTAAACGTCATTAGGCGCAAGTAGACTTACAACATGTCACTGCCATTTCCAGCGGCCCCCGCGCAATCTGAATCCAGAAGTGTGTTGGCAATTCCAGCATTTAGAAAACTTTGGCGAGCAATGGCATTCTCATCTTTTGGTGACTGGCTAGGACTTCTAGCTTCAACTGCACTTGCGCAGCAATTAGCTGGTGGTGATTATGCAAAGGCAAACTTTGCAATCGCTGGTGTATTTATTGTCAGATTACTTCCGGCAGTAATTCTTGGGCCATTTGCTGGCGTAATTGCTGATCGATTTGATCGCAGAAAATTAATGATTATCTGTGACATCTTAAGATTTTCACTTTATCTTTCAATTCCAATTGTTGGTAATTACTTCTGGCTGTATACCGCATCAGCCCTTGTTGAGATTGTTACCTTATTTTGGTCACCAGCCAAAGAGGCATCAGTTCCAAACCTGGTGCCAAAGTTAAAGTTAGAAAGTGCTAACCAAGTTTCATTACTGGCCCCCTATTGCACCGCACCAATTGCGGCAATTGTATTT
>CANLHE010000060.1 GCA_947490605.1 Actinomycetota bacterium | reverse complement strand
AACCATTTATCACTGCTAATAGGTATGAAAATGCAAAAAATGAACCAGCACAAATCATAACTATTCCAGTAGCAAGCCCATCTAAACCATCAACAAAGTTAATGGCATTGATTACAACCATTACAAACAAGACCGTTAATAGCTGACCAATATTTGTTGGAAGTGTTGTTATGCCATTAATTGGCAGCCAGAGGATCTGAACTCCATAAATAAGCAATATTCCAGCAGCTAGTGCCTGGCCCGCAAACTTTGTAATTGGATCTAAATCAAATCGATCATCTAGTAATCCAAGGAATAGAATGAATGTGCCACTTAAAAAAATACCAGTCGCATCTGAGCCAAATGATTTATGCACTAATGGCAAGTAATTTACGATCACTAGCGTTAGCGCCATTGCCAGCCACATCGCTAACCCACCCCATCTTGGAGTTGGCTCTAAATGAACATCTCTGGATCGAATTGCAGTTACTGCGCCAGCTTTGATTGCAAGATCTCTGACAAGAGGTGTAATTAAATAAGTGATAATTGCGGCAAGCAGTACTGTTACTAAATACTCACGCATTGGTTTGGTGGTTTAGTTTTTGGGTTCTGGATAAACCGGAAACTTACTGGTTAATTGATGTACTTCTGCTCTAATTGCTTTTGCTTTACTCTCATCCGCACCATCTTTAATCGCCCGAGCAATGAAACTTGCAATCTGTTTCATCTCAGGTTTTCCCATACCTTGGGTAGTAGTTGCCGCAGTGCCAACTCGAATACCGCTCGTTACTGCTGGAGTTTCAGGATCATATGGAATTGAATTCTTATTTAATGAAAGTCCAGATGCTCCACATCTTTCATCAGCTACTTTGCCATTAACTCCGGTTGAGCGAATATCTATTAATGCTAAATGTGTTTGCGTGCCGCCGGATACTGCTCGCATTCCCTCTGCCTCTAACTCCTTAGCCAGGGTTTGGCAATTCTCAATTACATTCTTTGCATAACTTTGATACTCAGCAGTTGCACACTCTTTAAGCACAATTGCTTTACCAGCTACCGCACTCATAATTGGTCCACCTTGCATGCCTGGGAAAATTGCTTTATCAATAGCGGCAGCATGTTTTTCCTTAGACAAAATCATTCCACCTCTTGGGCCGCGTAATACTTTATGAGTAGTGAAGGAAACAACATCTGCATATGGAACAGGTGATGGAATAGCTTTACCAGCAACTAAGCCAATAAAGTGAGCAGCATCGACCCACATAATTGCGCCAACCTCATCACAAATTTGGCGCACCTTTTCAAAATCAATCAAACTTGGATAGGCAGTTGCTCCTGAACAAATCATCTTTGGTTTATGTTCAATAGCCAGATCTCGCAACTGATCGTAATCAATTAACTCATTATCTTGACGAACACCGTATGAAACAACATTGAACCATTTACCGGAGAAATTAACCTTTGAGCCATGAGTTAAATGTCCGCCGTGCGGAAGTGACATCGCTAGTACGGTATCTCCAGGTTTTGTAAATGCTTGATAGACCGCAACATTTGCACTTGCACCTGAGTGTGCTTGTACGTTGGCATGCTCGGCGCCAAATAATTTTTTAGCACGATCAATCGCAATTACTTCAACCTTATCTACCTCTTCACAGCCACCGTAATATCTTTTGCCTGGATAACCTTCAGCATATTTATTTGAAAGTGTTGAGCCCATTGCCGCTAGCACTGCCGTTGATGTGAAATTCTCACTCGCAATTAATTGCAAATCATGACGTTGCCGTTGAAGTTCAGAGATAACAACTGCGGCAATCTCTGGATCCTGTTTTTCCATGGCAGAAAAATCTGGACCATAGTAATTTTCGGTGTGGGACATGCACTTAGCCTAAAGGTTAGTTGCGGAAATTGAAGGAATTACCCCTTGTAATTCTTCGATACTGATCGCACCTACTCGCTTAACTGTGATTTCATTCTCAGATATCTCAAGCCAAGTTGATGCTGGCCCGGCATCTAAAACGCCTTCGTCAAATATTGCTCCAACATCACTTTCATAAATTGGCAGCTTTGTTAAATCTTTAACTACTGGTTTACCAATTAATGAGACTGATGCTGCTGCAAGCGGGCCGGTAGATTCTAAAATTCTATTTAAAAATTTCCGATTCGGAACTCTGACATTGACTTTACCTAATCTTTGCTCATCGCCTAGATCCCAACTTAATCCAGGTTGGCAATTTACTGTTACCGATAATAATCCTGGCCAAAATTTAGCTAACAGTTGATCTGCATTTATATTAGAAACTTTTGCAATACCAGAGAGTACTTTTATATCTCTTATAAATACCTGAGCAGCAACACCAGTTTGATCTCCTCGCAAAATATGTACTGCTTTCACTGCATCTTTATCAAAGGCATTTGCCAGATAGATATATCCAAACTCTGCTGCAACCACAATTACTTCACCAGCATTTATGTATCGAACAGCAGTAGCGACTGCTTCGCTTACTTCAGACTCACTTACTCCATTTAAAACTATCCGCTCGGCCATAAGATGATTATCGCTTTCTTGCGCTTGTGAATCTATCGCGACCATTTAGGTCTGCGTGAGTTTGTGCATTTGAAAACTGCATCGCCAATGCTTCTCTAACTAATTCACCCTGTTTTTCATGGTGCTCCATAATGAAATATCCGCCTGGTTTTAACAACCGATCAGCTGCTGCAATAAATAACTTTGGAATTTGCATTCCATCTACAGCCCCACCTAATAGAGCCTCACTTGGTTCAAAATTTGCAACTTCAATTGGCAGTTTTTCATCATTTGGAATATATGGTGGATTTGCGACAACTAAATCAGCTTTCACATCTGGCAGTGCAGTTTGAACATCCTCAATAACTACTCTAATTGGTAGGTCATACTTTGCAATATTTTTATTTAACCAAACCGCAGCCTCTGGTGATTTTTCTACCGCCACCATACTTACTTTTAATCCCTTCAGCGCTGCCTCTGATGCAATTGCAATACTTATCGCGCCGCTTCCAGCACCTAAATCAACCACACTCTTTGGTAAGTCTTTATTTGGATCTGAGTTTAAAACTCCTATTACTCGATCAACAATTAATTCAGTTTCCGGCCGAGGAATTAACACGCCCTCGCCAACTTCTAAATCTAAGTATCTAAATGGTGCACTACCGGTTATATATTGCACTGGCCGGCCCATTAATCTTTGGTTTATTAAATCATTATATTCAGCTGAGATCTTTTCTTGATCTGCATCTGATAGTTCAATTATCTGGCTGTGGATTTGCTTGCGTGATACACCAAGTAAATGTGCTAATAAAATTTCAGCATCTACTGTTGCAATTTGGTTCTTTTCAAATTGCGAAAATGCTGCTCTTAGCAGCTCTTTCAAGAGTTACCTGCAGACAATTTTGAGGTGCGATCAGCATCAAGCAAGGATTGAATTACAGCATCTAAATCACCATCCATAACTGAATCTAAGTTATTGGCTTTGAAATTAACACGGTGGTCACTTAATCTGTTTTCTGGGAAGTTATAAGTTCTAATTCGTTCACTGCGGTCTACCGTTCTTACTTGGCTTTTACGTTCAGCAGAGGCAATGCGCTCCGCCTCTTCTTGAGCTGCAGCCAACATACGAGCACGTAAAATTCGAAGAGCAGACTCTTTATTTTGTAATTGACTCTTCTCATTCTGACAAGAGACCACAATGCCAGTTGGTACGTGAGTAATTCGCACAGCAGAATCAGTGGTGTTAACGCTTTGCCCACCAGGACCAGAAGAGCGATAAACATCAATCCGAAGATCATTCATATTAATATCAACATCAATCTCTTCTGCCTCTGGCAAAATTAAAACACCAGCTGCTGAGGTGTGAATTCTTCCCTGGGATTCAGTTTCCGGTACTCGCTGAACTCTATGTACGCCGCCTTCAAATTTTAATTTTGCATATGGAGTCTGCCCTGGTTTTGCTACACCCTTTGATTTAATCGCAACTGACATATCTTTATATCCGCCCATATCACTTGGCGTGGTATCAATTACTTCAACTTTCCAACCTTGTTTTTCAGCAAAACGTGAATACATTCTAAATAAATCACCAGCAAATATTGCAGATTCATCTCCACCTGCACCAGCCTTTATTTCCATAATCACATCACGATCGTCATTTGGATCCCGAGGTAGTAATAACTCTTCTAAAGTTGCCGCGGCTTCATCCTTAGTAATTTCAAGTGATGCAATTTCTGAAGCAAATGCAGGATCAGATTCTGCTAACTCTTTACCTGCGATTAAATCCTCTTCAGCTAATTTATATGCGCGATAACCAGCAATGACTGGACCGAGTTGGGCATATCTTTTGCCAAGCGAGCGAGCTTTATTTTGATCTGAGTGAATAGATGGATCAGCCATTTGTGCTTCAAGTGATTCATACTCAGCTAATAACTCAGGTACTTTGCCAAACCGCTCCATCTGATCCTCCTTATCCCTTAGAAAATAATTGTGAGAAATTAAAAAAGAGAGCGCACCTCATCTTTCGATGATTAGTGCGCTCTCTTTAAAAAAACTACTTGGTGCCGCTTTTATCAATCTTTCCGAATCTCTCCTGGAACTTAGCTACCCGACCGCCAGTATCAAGAATTCTTTGCTTACCGGTATAGAAGGGATGGCATACTGAACAAACTTCAACATAGATTGAACCAGTCTCTTTAGTGCTGCGGGTAGTGAAAACTTCACCGCAACCACAAGTTACTTTGGTCTCGACATACTGTGGGTGGATCTCGTTCTTCATATTTCTCCTTGATTATTACTGGATCAAGCTTTGGTTAGAAAACTTGTGAACCAGTAGGACTAGTGAAGTACTAGAGGGGTGTAAGAATAACTCTTAAATACAGGCGGGCAAAATTTACGCCTGTTTAAGCGTCAGCACTCTCTTTATTACTTGATCCACTAGCTGTTGGGCTTTCTCCGCCAGTTGTGGTCTTTTGAATCTGAAGTAAGAACTCAACATTTGATTTAGTTCCCTTCATCTTCTCAAGTAATAACTCAAGTGCTTGCTGTGGCTCAAGTGCGTGCAGTACGCGACGCAAACGCCAAACAATGCTTAACTCTTCAGTTCCCATCAAGATCTCTTCCTTACGAGTACCGGAAGCAACTACATCAACCGCTGGGAAAATTCGCTTATCTGCAAACTTACGATTAAGAATAAGCTCCATATTTCCAGTTCCTTTGAACTCTTCGAAAATAACTTCATCCATCTTTGAACCAGTATCAACTAGCGCAGTTGCCAAAATAGTTAGTGAGCCACCATTTTCAATATTACGGGCGGCACCGAAAAACTTCTTTGGTGGATAAAGAGCGGCAGAGTCAACACCACCGGAGAGAATTCTTCCAGAGGCAGGAGCTGCAATGTTGTACGCACGTCCAAGGCGAGTAATTGAGTCAAGTAGTACAACTACATCATGGCCTAATTCAACTAATCTTTTTGCACGTTCAATTGCAAGCTCTGCAACTGTAGTGTGATCATCCGCTGGGCGATCAAATGTTGAAGCAATTACTTCACCCTTTACTGATCTTTGCATATCAGTTACCTCTTCAGGGCGTTCATCAACTAGAACAACCATTAAGTGACACTCTGGGTTATTAGTTGTAATTGCATTTGCAATTGATTGCAAAACCATAGTCT
>CANLHE010000059.1 GCA_947490605.1 Actinomycetota bacterium | reverse complement strand
AACAATTCCCATTAATCTACCGGTAGGAGTTTCGGTTGGTTGGCGACATACAAATACTTGAGATGCAAGACCTGGCGCAACTTCAGATAATCTCACTCTAGAAAGTGCTTCAGCAACAGTTGAATCTGCAGTTAATACAATAGGTTCAGTCGTCATCATTCCACCAGCTGAGTAATCTTCATAGTGCATTAAGCGCTGAACATCTTCGGCATCCTCTGGCTCCATCAATGCAAGTAGTGCTTGGGCACGCTCTTGGCCAACCTCACGAAGTAAATCTGCAGCATCATCTGGATCCATCTCTTCTAATACATCCGCTGCTCTTTCACCTTCAAGTTCTGCAAGTAGCTCAACTCGAGAAGCTTCATCCATCTCTTCTAGTACATCTGCTAATCGCTCATCATCTAATGCGCGTGCAACTTCAGCACGACGCTTAAGTGTTAGATCATGAAGAACCGAAGCTAAATCTGCAGCTCTAAGATTTGCAAGCGTACTAAGCAAATGGCTAACACCTTGGTTTGTTTCGTTTATTGCAATTCCAGATATTTCTGCCCATGTAACTGTTGAAGAAGCACCTCGCCTGCGAAAACCAGCACCTCGGCGCATCACGTGTACTCGCTCAATAAACCAATCACCAGTTTTTGATAATTCCATTGCGATATCTTCTATTGTTACTTTTTCATTGTTATCGATCATAGTTACAGATCGATCTAACATTTCAGATAAAACAGAAATCTCGTTAATACGTGGTTCGAATCTGCGCATATTTAAGAGTCCAGTAATAATTACATGCCCATTATCAATTGAGGTTACTCTTGTAATCGGAACAAAAATTCTTTTGCGTGGTGGCACCTCAACAATGAAGCCCAAAATTCTTGGTGGCTGATTGTTAGTACGCAGTGTTGCGACCGCATCCCTAACCTTGCCAAGCTGATCACCATTTGGGTCAAAGACCGCAGTGCCAGCTAATCGGGCCAGGAATACACGATTTAGGTTTGAACCTTTGCTTGTATTCATGGGCTAAGGGTATCGGCTCTATACCAATTCATAACAATAATTAAATTACAGATAGGTTTTACCCTATGAAAGATCAGAATCACACCAAACTTCCAACTGGCCGTGATATCCCATTCTTGATCTCAGCAATTATTGGCGTAGGTGCATCAGGCCCAATAATCGCAAAAAGTCAGATGCCGGTTCCTACCATGATTTTTTGGCGAAACATTATTGGTGGTTTGGTCATGCTTCCATTCGCACTAGCTCGTGGTGAGTGGAAAAGTAAAGTACAACGGCGGGCAATTGGTTGGTCAGTAACAGCTGGATTACTTTTGGGAGCTCACTTTATTTGTTTCTTTTGGGCGATGAAATTTACTTCCGTGGCAACCGGAACGGCACTAACTGCAACTCAACCAATCTTTGCTGCAATTTTTGTTAAGTTAACAGGTGGGCATATTCCAAAAAAATCATTTGGTGGGATGATAATTGCATTTGCTTCAGTAATTGTAATTACTGGTATCGATTTCAATCTTTCTGTTAGGTCTTTTCAAGGAGACTTAATGGCAGTTGTTGGGGGAGCGTTAGGTGCGGCATATATGGTAATTGGTGCAAAGGTGCAGCGAGATATTTCAACATCTACTTTCACATCAGTTTGTTATATTGTTTGCGGATTATCAATGTTACCAATTGTATTATTAACTAATTCACCCTTCACTGGATTTTCAAGTTATGAATGGCTTTTACTTACCAGTCTTATTATTGGAACACAATTACTGGGACATACATTATTTAATTTCTCATTGAAAAGAGTTTCACCAGCGGTTGTCTCATTAAT
The DNA here is from genome assembly GCA_947490605.1 of Actinomycetota bacterium. The sequence continues at coordinate 3,894 of CANLHE010000059.1, read as the reverse complement.
AATTTTCTTCGAGGTGCCAGTGAGTGCGATTTTGGCTTATATTTGGCTAGATCAAAAACCACCAGCCGGAACAATTCCCGGAATTATTGGCCTACTTTTTGGTTGTGTATTGTTTGTTTTGCGATCGAACCAAGCAAGTAGTGATGAAAAGAGTAAATAATTGAAAATTGACCTTCATACTCACTCAACTTACAGTGATGGTACAGATAAGCCATCTGAGCTAATTAACAAAGCATTAGCAGCCGGGATTACAATTATTGGCTTAACTGATCATGACTCAATTGGTGGTTGGCAAGAAGCAATCGATTCATTGCGCCCAGGCATATCACTAGTACCAGGGGCGGAAATATCATGCCAAACAACTGACGGAATTAGTGTTCACATATTGGGCTTGCTATTTGATTCCAGCAATAGTGAGTTAATGAATACACTTGAAAAAACTAGAGAAAACCGCCATGGCCGTATGGAAAAGATCATTGCAAGAATCAACGAGGCTGGAATTGATATCACCATGAATGATGTATTGGCGCAATTATCTGATGGCGCAACTCTTGGTCGACCACATCTTGCTGATGCATTAGTTAAAAAAGGTGTTGTAGCTAGTAGGGATGAAGCATTTACTCAGATGCTGCATAACAACTCAAAATATTATGTTTCACACTACTCACCGACGCCAGAAGCTGCGATTGCATTGATAAAAGCCGCTGGGGGCGTCAGCGTGATTGCACATCCAATGGCATCTCATCGAGGGCGAACAATTTCATTTGAAACATTCGGCTCACTAATTGATTCAGGTTTGGATGGAATTGAGGTTGATCATCGTGATCATTCACCAGATGAGAAAAAGCAATTAATTGCACTTGCTAGCGGATCTAATCTTGTAATGACTGGGGCAAGTGATTATCACGGTAATGGAAAACTAAACTCTTTAGGTGAATACACAACTAATCCAGATGAATGGGACAGGCTTGAATCTCGAGCAAATGCTCGCAGGGTTATTACGGTTTAAATTAAATAATTATTGGCTAGCAAAGCCAACTCGACGATCAGCAGATTCGCCAACCTCTACATAGCTAATTTTGTTGAAAGGAACCAAAATTTCTCGCCCTTTGCTATCGCTAAGGGATAAAACAGAAGAAGATTTTATTGCTTCGGTTACTTTTGCAATTACCTCAGACTGAGAATTTTCGCATTCAATATTTAACTCTTGTGTACTATCTGAAATACCAATTTTCACATCAGTTCTTGCTGAACTTTTAGCAGTGGATTTTGTTGTAGCCATAACTTAACTCTATCTATTTGCCAGCAACATTGCGAATTTAAGATTGTGACTTAGGAAACCCGGAGATTCCCCGCCAGATTAGATTCATCACTAATTCAGTTGCCCGCTTGCGGTCAATCTTGCCATCACGGTCTAACCAGTGACGAGCAGCGGTTTGAACAGTTCCGATAATTCCAACAGCCAGCATCATTGACTCTTCTTTACCCAATCCAGTATCAATTGAGATAACTGCACTAACCGCCGCAGCACAGTCGTAAGTCATTCGGTTTAACCGCTCCCTTACTTGTGGCTCCAAGCTCATATCGCTTTCAAACAACAATCTAAATGCTTCACCTTCAGAATCAATAAACCCAAAGTAAGCCTCAACAGTGGCTGCAACTCTAGAAGAGTTCTCACGATTTGAAGCAATTGCTTTTTGAATTGCAAAGACAAGTGAGTCAATATGCATATCTAGTACTGCAAGGTAAAGATCTAATTTAGATGGAAAGTGTTGGTATAAAACTGGTTTACTAACATTGGCGCGATCTGCAATTTCATCCATGGCAGCGGAGTGATATCCGGCAACAGTAAATACTTCAAGTGCTGCGATTAGCAACTGTGCTCGTCGCTCATCACGGGGCAGGCGAGCGGATTTATCATCAGTCATTCTTTAATTCTAATCTCATATCTAAGATATTGTCAGTTTTTATTACATTTATAGTTATATTGTGCGGGTGAGCGCATCAAAAAGATTGTTATTAGTCCATGCCCATCCTGACGATGAAACGATCAACAATGGCGTAACTATGGCTAAGTACGCAAAAGATGGTGCCCAAGTAACTTTAGTTACCTGCACAAGAGGTGAAGAGGGTGAAGTATTAGTTGCAGAGCTAGCCAGTTTAGCTAGTGATAAAGATGACAAACTTGGTCAACATCGGGAAATTGAGTTAAAAGATGCAATGGCTCATCTTGGCATTGCAGATTTTAGATTTTTAGGAGCCCCAAATAAAAAATGGCGTGATAGCGGCATGATGGGTATGCCTCAAAATGATCGCACAGATGTGTTTTGGCAATCAGATTTAGATGAATCTGCAAATGAATTAGTTAAGATTATTTTGGAAATCAAACCGCAGGTGTTAATTACATACGATGAATTTGGTGGATATGGGCACCCGGATCATATTAAAGCCCACCGTGTTGCCATGCGCGCAGCTGAGATTGCAGAAATAAATGGCTGGAAAATTGAAAAAATATATTGGAACACGATGCCACGATCAGTAATTCAAATGGGTATTGAAAAGATGAAAGAGGTTGGATCTGACTTCTTTGGCGCTGAAAGTGTTGATGATCTGCCATTTGCAAAACCAGATGAATTAGTTACGTCAGTAGTTCATGCCTCAGAGTTTGTGCCACAAAAACTAGCTGCAATGAAAGCACATGCAACTCAAATTTCTGTAGACGGCCCTTTCTTTGCACTTTCAAATAATCTTGGCTTATCGGTATGGGGAGATGAGTACTACACACTCGTTAAAGGAGAGAAAACAGCACCTTTTGATGAAAATGGCAGAGAATTAGATTTATTTGCTGGAATTAAACAATGAATGTTATTAAATCAATAATTTTTGGTGCATTAATTGGATTTAGTGCGACGCTGCTTCATAACCTTTACTCACCATATGGTTATGTTGCATCTTTAATTTTAACCTTTTTAGGGATAAGAGTGATTGGTCAAACACTATTTAAGATCAGTTATCAATTAATCGCCGCGCTGGCTTGGTTGGCTGTGGTCGTAAAGGCTGGTACACCCGGTACCGGAGATGAATTATTAATATATGGCAATACATATGGAAATCTATTTCTACTAGGTGGCCTCGTTGCATTATTGCTTGGCTTAATAGTTAAAAAATCTAATTTTCGCTAAAGCTGCCAATCCCAACTCTGACCTTCCTTACTGTCTTTTACTGCTATTCCATTTTTTTCAAGTAGATCACGTAGGCGATCACTCTCTTTAAAATCTCCAGAACTTCTAGCTGATTGGCGCAATTTCAATAAATTTTCAAGATCAGCAGGCAGGTCATCTCTAGAAACTGGTTTAAAAAAATCTAGGCCAAACAATTGATCAACAGCTTTAAAAACTTTATACTTAACCCCATCGCTAATCGTTTGAGATTTTTCAATTCCACGTAATTTTTGTAACGCCCTAGGGGTATCAAGATCTTGACTAAAATCTAATTCGATTTCCTCAATAAGTTCATTAGCCTGATTTTTATCAATATTTTTATCACCAGCCCAAATTGCAGTCTTCTCACGCCATCTTTGAATTAAAAGATGGGCTGCTTTCAAACTATCCCAACTTAAATCCATCTGACTTCGGTAGCGATTTTCTAGAAAGCAAAGCCGTAGGGAAAGTGGATCTAGTCGCTTTGCAATTAAATCTGAAACTAAGACAACATTCCCACTGCTTTTAGACATTTTTCTGCCCTCAAACAAAAGATGCTCACCATGGATCCAAAGCGCAACCGCCTCCTTATTTATTGCAGAGTTTGACTGCGCTCTCTCGTTTTCATGGTGAGGAAAACGAAGATCAATTCCGCCAATGTGTAAATCAACAAATTGATTCAAATAATGAAGTG
>CANLHE010000058.1 GCA_947490605.1 Actinomycetota bacterium | reverse complement strand
TCACCTGCACCAAGTCCACATCTAACATCAACCTTAACTGGCTTAACTAAAAAATTTTTCTCTTTTGTTGCCATATAAACCCCATCCTCACCTAACTTTACAATTACGAGTGAAATCTGATTACCTAATAGTTGCTTACTAATTTGATTAGGATCTGACATACCAGTTGCTACTTCAAACTCTTTACGATTTCCAACTAACACTGTACTAGCCTCAATAGCCTTTGAAGTAACTTGTCTTGCGGTTGATTCATTTTTCCAAAAAGTTGGACGATAATCCAAGTCTAAAATTGTGTGGCCACTACTATTGCGAATCACTAACCAATCCTGAATCGAACTTGCCGTCTGTCCAACAGCTAATGCACATGCGGAGACCCAAAGAACCCCTGCTGATTTAATTACCTGCTCACTTAATCTCTCTTTTGAAATACCTGTATCAGGAGCGAGCTGGGGGCGATTAAAAAATATTGAAGGATTATATGGATCGTCCATGGCAGCAAAAACGGCTGGACTAAATTGAGTTTCATCGATTCCAACATAGCTGGTATCTACAGAAAATTCATTCAGCTTATTTAGAATGTAATCTGTAAAAGCATCGCGCCCAATACTGGTTACAACCGCAGATTTATTTCCTAATCTAGCCGCTGCAATTGCAACATTTGTGGGGCTACCACCAATTGACATACTAAAGGATTTAACCTGTTCAAATCCAACATTTGACTCGTTGGCGTAAAAATCTAAACTTATTCTTCCCACACTTATTAAATCCAATTTTGTATTCATAATCTTCTGATCATTTTAGGTCTAGGGAATTCAAATAATCTAACGACTTACTAATCATTTTTACAGGACCATCACCATTCGCTGGAACCTCCCCAGTAATTGCACAATCTTGCTCAATTACATACCAACCTTGGTAACCCGATTCCTCTAAAACTTTAATAACTTCAGCGATTGGCACATCACCAGAACCAAGTGGAGTGAATAACCCATTCTGCACCCCTGACATAATTGACTCTCTGCGTGATAATACCGATTCCGATTTAGCGAGATTAACATCCTTTAAATGAACATGACCAACTCGATCAGAGGCTTTTTTTGCAAACTCGATAACATCAACTCCACCGATTGCCATGTGCCCTGTGTCTAGACACCACTTAACGCCACAACCATTAAGAACTCGCTCAACGTCTTTTTTCGTCTCAACTGTTGTTTGTAAGTGGGGGTGCAAGACATTTTGAAGGCCGTAGTCCGCACAAATCTTATCTATTTCATTAAACATTTCAAACATGTTTTTATATTGATCATTAGAAAGCGGTTCTGGTTTATCCCAATTCCAACTATAAACTGGTGATGAAACTATATGAGTAGCACCAGTTTTTTTAAATAGATCTGCTGTTTTCTTAATTTGTCTGAGAGTTTCATCATTTTGGTTACTGTCGTGAACTACGACGGGCGTAAATCCACCAATTAAACTCATTTCAAATTCATCTAATTTAGCTGAAATTTCACTAGGGTCGGTTGGTAAAAATCCAGGTGCGCCTAGTTCTGTTGCAGGTAAACCTAAATTCTGCATTTCCGATAAAACTCGATCAGTAGGAAGCATCTTTCCCCAACCAGGAACCTCACATATACCCCAAGAGATTGGTGCTGAAGCAATTCGTGAGTAAAAAGATTTCATTTATTCATTCTTTCATAAATCTGGATTAGTAGATAGGGTATGAATATGAAGTGTACTACCGCAGAAGCCTTAATTAAATATTTAATTGCTCAAAAAATTAGAATTGATGGTGAAATCAAGCCTATTTTCCCATTAGTATTTGCAATTTTTGGTCATGGCAATGCACTAGGCATTGGTGATGCACTTGAACGTTACAAACAATTTTTGCCAACAATTAAAGGCCAAAATGAACAGGGAATGGCACTGGCAGGTGTTGGTTTTAGTAAGGCCCAACTAAGAACTCAGTGTGCTGTTGTAACAACATCTATCGGTCCGGGAGCAACAAATGTTGTAACCGCAGCTGGTGTGGCCATGGCAAACAGACTTCCATTGTTAATTTTATCTGGTGATACTTTTAAGTCGCGTCGATCTGATCCTGTATTACAGCAGGTAGAACATTTTAATTCACCATCAATAACAGTTAATGATTCCTTTAAATCTGTGACGCGATATTGGGATCGAATTACTAGCCCCGAGCAACTACTAAATACTCTGCCTGCTGCAATTCAAACTTTATTAGATCCAGCAGATTGCGGACCAGTATTTTTGGGATTTCCCCAGGATGTTCAGGTCGAAACTTTTGATTTTCCTGACGAATTCTTTAAAGATGTAGTTCATGAAATTAAACGGTTGAGAGTCGACTCAAAATCACTTAGCGATGCAGCTAGTGCCATTAAAAAATCAAAAAAGCCGCTAATAATTGCAGGTGGTGGAGTTAGATACAGTAAAGCACACAAAGAACTCTCGCACTTTGCTAATCTCTTTGAAATTCCAGTTGTTGAAACTGTGGCTGGCAAAGCATCACTTCTAGCCACTGATCCTTCCTGGTGTGGTCCAGTAGGAGTAACAGGCTGTGATCCTGCTAATTTACTTGCAGAAGAGGCAGACCTAATAATCTCAATTGGAACGCGGCTACAAGATTTTACTACTGGGTCCTGGACTCTATTTAAAAATCCAATTCGAAAAATTATCTCAATTAATACAGCACGCTTTGATGCTACCAAGCGAAATGCTATTGCACTTACTGGTGATGCCAAAGAAACAATATTGGAACTAGAGAACCAATTAGCAGGGTATAAAACGGACCAAAATTGGTCAGCAAAGAGATCTACTACTCAGGCGAGTGTAAAAAATAATATAAAATCTAGAGTTGCGGAAAAGTTAGATTTACCATCGTATGCTCAAGTCGTTGTCGCAATAAACGAAGTAGCAACTGCTTCAGATTATGTATTAACTGCTGCAGGTGGACTCCCAGGGGAACTAAATAACAACTGGTTAAGTAAGAGCATAGATTCATTTGATTGCGAGTACGGATACTCCTGTATGGGATATGAAATTGCAGGTGCATGGGGTGCTGCTCTAGCACTTAAGGCTTCCAATCGTGATGGAAAAGTAATCTCAATGGTTGGTGATGGCTCATATTTAATGTTGAACAGTGAAATTCTCTCTGCAGTTAATAATGGCGATTCTATAATTTATATTCTTTGCGACAATGCAGGATTCGCAGTAATTCAAAGGCTACAAGTATCAAATGGTTCAAAAAGTTATCGCACCATGTTTAATGATTCAGATTTAAATCCTCCATTTAAAGTGGATTTTGTTGCTCATGCTAAATCCTTAGGCGCTAGAGCAATTAACGTAACTATTAATAACTTAGTAGATGAATTCAAATCTGCAAAAAAATTACCAGGTGTGACTGTATTAGTTATTCAAACCCATCCAGAAAAATGGACTGAAGGTGGAACTTTTTGGGAAGTAGGAGTATCAGGTATAAGTGATGTGGTCGAAGTACAAAATGCTTATCAGCGATTAATTCAGGGTAAGTCTGGACAACGTTACTAGTTTTGCAAACTCCTTACGCCAAGGCCGCATGCAATGCTCGCAGCTAAACCATCATCTGCTGTAGCAAAGTTTGGATGAAGCTTTCGCTTTTTAATTGAATAAACAAATGCATTTAATTCGGCAATATAAGCTGGTTTAAACCGACCCATCCAATCTTTATGCAACTTTCCTGACTTTCGCTTCGGTAAATAAAAATCTTTAATAATTGTTAAATCTCCTAGATTTTCAACAACAAGGGATGCGCGCTCAGTTATTACCTCCATACCAACTTCGTAGCCATATGTGCTATTTGCACAAATATCAATTGTGGCCAAGACGCCAGATGTGGTGTAGCAATTCACTGAAATTGGGTCAGAAAGTTTTGAATTTGCCTTCGAAGTAACCTTAGTTAAATTAACACTCATGGACTTAATTTCTTCCTCTAATAACCATCTAATGACGTCAACCTCGTGCACTGCAACATTTGTCAATAACATGGCTGTAGTTGCAGTTGGTGAGCTAACATTTCTTGAGGTACAGCGAATTTGTAAAACTTTTCCATATTTTCCGCTGCGAATCACGCGCTTTAGCTCTAGGTAAGCTGGATCAAATCTACGCATAAATCCGATGCCAACAATTGATTTAGATTTATTTACAGTTTGCGCAACTTTTTTAGCATCTGAATCATTAGAGGCTAATGGTTTTTCACAAAGTACATCTTTACCTGCAGCTATTGCCATAGATAAGTGTTCGGCGTGAAGATTATCTGGAGAGGCGATAATTATTGCTGTTATCTCTTTTGCCGCTAGCATGCTTTGAATTGAATCAAAGACAGTAACTGAAAGTCCGCTTATTTTTTTAACTTTACTAGCTACTTGCTTTGCAGCAGTAGCATTTGCATCATAGATACCAGCTACTCGAGCACCTTTAATGCTTTCTGAAATGTAAAGTGCGTGTCCACTTCCCATAACTCCCGCACCGATTACACCAATACAGATATCACTAGCTTTTTTCTTCACAATTATTAGAAACCTGATCTTAAAATAACTGAGCTATACGGAATGCCATCACCAGTATGAATTACTCCCAAAGATTGACTTGCTAGTTTCTTAAACTCACTATGAGCAACTTTTGTTGTAGGGATACCTTTATGATGGCTGATATATTTTTCAACTATCTGCTTATCAACTTTTTCCTCAAACTCATTTGCTAAAACTAAAGAGGTCACATCTAAAAATGGCAAAATTTCATCCAGAACTTGTGGAATTGTTGGCCAACCCATAGTGATCGCCAATTCAATTGTTTCTACACCTGGATAAGTTGGAAATGGACCATCAACAATTGCTATTGAATTAACATGCCTAAATCTGGCAAGTAGTGAGGCTAACTGGGGATGCAGAATTCCATTTTTAATCATGATTAAAACTTAGTCTAAAGATGTAATCATTGACAATATCTCCTGCTGACTAGGCAGAGATGGCACCGCTCCCGCTTTAGTTGCAGCTAGTCCCCCTGCGGCTGAGGCAAATTTGAGCGCATACTCAACTGGTTTATTCTCAGAAATAGCGGTTGCAAATGCGCCACAAAATGCATCCCCTGCCGCCGTTGTATCAACCGCTTTAATTTTATAGGCAGGTGTGAACAACTCCTTTTCCTGATCTAAGTAAACACTTCCCTGATCTCCTAATGTAATGATCACTTTTTTCGCGCCACTTTTTTGTAGTTGTCTTGCAATCATAACTGCCTCATCTTTACTTAAGTGCTCAACAGCATTGCCGACTAAAAATGATGCCTCGGTCTCATTTGCAATTAAATAATCAGTATCTTGCAGTAATTGTTGATCAAGTTTTTGAATTGGTGCTGGATTTAAGATAGTAATTTTTCCAGCCGCTTTACTCTCATGGATAAATCTTGCGACCTCAATAATTGGTGTTTCTAGCTGAGCTAAAGAGACGGTTACTGAGGGTGAACTAGTTAGAACCTCATTTGAAAATCTGGTTTTAGAGTTAGCCCCTGCGATAATAATAATTCTATTTTCAGCACTTTTTGATACTTCGATAACGGCAATCCCAGTTTGCTCTGAAGTTTTGGTAATAAATTTATGATCGATATTTTCACTCTTTAAAATATCAAATAAAAAATCACCGTCTAAGTCATTTCCTATCGAACCCACCATTAAAACTTCAGCACCAGCTCTTCTTGCTGCTATGGCTTGATTAAAACCCTTACCACCAGGAAACTTCAGTAATTTTTCACCAACAACAGTCTCGCCAATTGCCGGTAATTTATCG
>CANLHE010000057.1 GCA_947490605.1 Actinomycetota bacterium | reverse complement strand
CCGGCAGCATTAATTGGTGTTGATATATCAGTCCTGTTAGATGATGCCCAAGAAGCTTTACTAACATTTAATCAAGATAACTCTCCTGCATCTGTAATTGCAGCACTGCTATTTTCCGGGACAGAGCAAATAGTTAATTTCTGCGATACAAAATCTCCGACACCTGGTCTATCAGATTGGATTGAGCAGCTTATTGCCGAATCCACTGGAAAAAATCAAGTTGGAAGACTTCCAGTGGTGATTGAATCTGCTGAATCTAGCAATAATCTTACAATCGGTTTTGCAGATGGAGATTTTGATTTAATTGTGCAAGGCACTTTAGGTGAGCACTTCATACTGTGGGAGTGGGTCACTGCCTTGCTTTGCTATCTATTGAAAGTTGATCCTTTTAACCAACCAAATGTGACTGAAGCAAAGGATCGAACCTCTAAAATACTGACTCAAATAACTGATAATAAATTTGAAATTGAAAAGCCGGTTTTTGAAGACAATGAGATAGCAGTCTATTCAAATCGTGATGTTAAAAATATATCTGAATTCTTACATTTATCTAATGATTACTTTGCGATTATGGCTTACTTGACTAGGGGTACTGATGATGAAATTACCAAGCTTCGATCAAAGGCTTCTAAGAAGACAGGCAAACCAACAACCTTTGGTTGGGGACCAAGATTCCTTCATTCAACTGGACAGTTTCACAAAGGTGGGCAACCAAACGGTGCATTTATTCAAATAACTGCTGACTCTATAGTCGACGTTGATATACCAAATCAAACTTATAGTTTTGCACAGCTGATCATGGCGCAAGCATTAGGTGATGCAAAAGCACTGACTGAGCGTGATTTACCTTTGATCAGATTGCACCTTAAAAATAGGAGTGCTGGAATTACCAAACTACTTACTGAATTAAATTAATCTTCCCCGCGTAGTTTTTTAAGTGCAATATCAAGAACCTTATTTGCCTCAGCTTCAGTTCTACGTTCTTTTACATAAGCTAAATGTGTTTTATAAGGTTCATTCTTAACTGGCATTGGCGGCTTATTTTTATCTTGTCCGGCTGGAAACCCGCATCTAGGACAATCCCACTCTGCGGGAACTTCTACTGTGCCGTCCTCTGCAAATGAAGGCTTAGTTTCATGACCATTTGCACACCAATATGAAACTCTGAAGCGAGCAATTGATTCACCGCGCTCTGCCTCACCCATTGGTCCTGCACCAACACGACTACCTCGTATTGCGCTTCCACCGGCCATTTTTACTCCTTAAGTTTCTTTGTTATTTCAATAACAAACTAAGTGCAACTACTGAAGCAAACCATATTCCACCAACAACGATCGTAATTCGATCCAAGTTTTTTTCGACAACAGAAGATCCACCATATGTTGAAGAGATTCCGCCACCAAAAAGATCTGATAATCCAGATCCTTTGCCTTTATGCAGAAGTACTAAAATGATCATTAAAATACTTGATAGAACAAGTAATATCGAAAGAGCTAAATTCATTTACTCGCCTTCACCTGTCCGAACTTTTTGCCCTTTGGCACCCAATAAGGATACTATCTTTTTGAAAACTTTTCTTATCCAACCCAAATTAAGCCTTATTTAGCACCCGATGGAATTTTGAAATTCTGGCAAACTCTTCTGGGTCCAAAGAGGCCCCTCCTACTAAGGCGCCATCCACATCTTCTTCTTTCATAATGTCTAAGGTATTTATTGACTTTACCGATCCACCATACAAAATTCGACAATTTTCAGCGATCTCATCACTACCTATTTTTCTTAATTCACCTCTGATTGCTGAACAAACTTCCTGTGCATCTTCAGGCGTTGCAGTTTTACCAGTTCCAATTGCCCAAACTGGCTCATAGGCAATGACAATTTTTTTCAAGTCTGGCTTATGAAAACCTTTAAGGGCATTCCGTAATTGTTCAAGTACGTGCGAAATATGGTTACCGGCTTCACGGATTGCTAATTCTTCACCAACACAGAGAATTGGCTTAAGTTCATTAGCAAATGCTGCCTTAATCTTACGATTAATCAATTGATCATCCTCTTTATGATTAGCACGCCTCTCGCTATGACCAATCAATACATATGTACAACCAAGCTTTGCCAGCATTGAACCAGATATATCACCGGTATGTGCTCCAGAATCTGATACAGATAAATCTTGCGCTCCATAAAGTAATCGAATTCGATCGCCATCAATCAATGTTTGAACGGAACGAATATCTGTAAATGGAGGAATTATGACTACTTCAACCGCATCATAATCACGATCTTCAAGTGAGTAAGCCAGTTTTTGGGTAACAGCGATGGCCTCTAGATGATTTAGATTCATCTTCCAGTTACCAGCAATTAATGGTTTACGCATTTCTCTCTCTTCTAACTTAGTGCAACTAATCCTGGAATCTCTTTACCTTCAAGATACTCTAATGAAGCGCCACCACCAGTAGAGATGTAACCAAAATCCTTATCGTCAAATCCTAGTTTACGAACAGCAGCAGCTGAATCTCCCCCGCCGACAACCGCCATTCCATCTACTTCAGATAGCGCTTGCGCAACTACCTTGGTTCCATTGGAAAAATTGGCAAATTCAAAAACTCCCATCGGACCGTTCCAGAATATGGTTTTGCATTTTTTAATTTCTGATGCAAACAATGCGCTGCTATCTGGACCTATGTCTAAGCCCATCTGATCACTTGGGATACTCCCAGATGAAACTACTGTTGGTTTCGAATCTGCTGCGAACTCTTTAGCAACAACGATATCTGTCGGCAATAAAAATTTAATGCCCAAAGCATCTGCTCTTATCATTAATTCTTTAACAGTAGGTATTAGATCGATCTCAACCAATGATTTACCAACCTCTTTTCCTTGCGCTGCAAGAAATGTAAATACCATCCCTCCACCAATAGCTATCAGGTTCACCTTGTCTAAAAAATTGGAGATTACTCCGATTTTGTCAGAGACTTTTGCTCCACCCAAAATAACTCCATAAGGTCTAATTGGATCTTTAGTTAGTTTTTCAAGTACGGCAACTTCGCCTGCAACTAAATCCCCTGCTGCATGAGGCAATAATCTTGCTAATTCGTATACGGATGCATGCTTGCGATGAACTGCACCAAATCCATCTCCTATATAAACTTTTCCATAGCTGGCGAGTTTTGTAGCTAGTCCAATGCGCTCTGCCTCATCCTTACTTGTCTCCGCAGCTTCAAACCTAATATTCTCAAGCAGCAGGATTTGCCCAGGTTTTAATTCACTTACTTTGCTACCAGCCCCCACGATATCTGCAGAAAACTCAATATTGATTTTAAGTAACTCACCAAGCCGAATTGCGACCGGTGCTAATGAAAGTTCACTCTTACGCTCACCCTTTGGTCTTCCAAGGTGAGCGATTATCACAATAGAACAATTTGCAGCTAATAGTTTCTTAATTGTGCTTAGTGAAGCAATAATTCTGCCATCGTCGGTAATTTGTCCGTCTTTAATTGGAACATTTAAATCACAACGCAAAACAACTTGCGTATTTTGGGGATTTAACTCTGCAAGTGTTTTAATGCCCATTAATATTAAAGTGTCTTACCAATATATTGAATTAGATCAACTAGTCGATTTGAATAACCCCATTCATTGTCATACCAGCCAACAACTTTTGCAGTTGTTCCGATTACCTTAGTTAGACCAGCATCTAAAATACATGAACTTGGATCAGTAACAATATCTGCTGAAACAATCGGATCCTCGGTATATGTTAGATAACCTTTTAGTGAGCCCTCACTTGCTTTCTTGAGAGCAGCATTAATTTCAGCAACTGAAACCTCTTTTGAAAGTTCTACAGTTAAATCCGTAGCTGATCCAGTTGGGACTGGAACTCGCAGCGCATATCCATCTAATTTACCTTTTAGTTCTGGCAGTACTAATGAGATTGCTTTAGCTGCACCAGTTGAAGTTGGAATTATTGAAAGCGCAGCAGCTCTTGATCTGCGCAAGTCTTTGTGTGGGAAGTCCAGAATAACCTGATCATTTGTGTAAGCATGAATAGTGGTCATCAAGCCACGGACAATTCCAAACTCATCATTTAGGACTTTGGCCATTGGGGCTAGGCAGTTTGTAGTACAAGATGCGTTCGAAATAATGTTGTGCTTTGCTGAATCATATTTTTCATGATTGACACCCATGACAATTGTGATGTCCTCATCAGTTGCTGGAGCAGAAATAATTACCTTTTTAGCACCGGCTGTTATGTGCTTACCAGCATCTGATGCTTTAGTGAATATCCCGGTTGATTCAACAACTACATCAACGCCCAATTTTCCCCATGGGATATTTGCAGGATCACGTTCAGCACTTACTGCAATAGTTTTTCCACCAACTGTGATTGTGGTGTCTGTAAATGTAACTGGAAGCTTTAAACGCCCTAGAATTGAATCATACTTAAGTAGGTGAGCAAGAGTTGCGTTATCGGTTAAATCATTGATTCCAACAATTTCAAAGTTAGCGCCTGATTCAAGTGATGCTCTTAAAAAATTACGACCAATACGGCCAAACCCATTAACGCCAACTTTTAACATATTTTCCTCGCTCAAAACTTATTTTTCAGAAATCTGATTCACATCCTTGTGAGGCCCTTATCTTACCAGCCTAAAAGTATCGGTTAATTCAATAAATCTGGGCTAATGCTTGCCTCAGTATCTGGTACACCTAATTCACGAGCACGCTTATCTGCCATTGCAAGTAGGCGCCGAATCCGACCAGCAATTGCATCTTTGGTCATTGGTGGTGTTGCAAGTGAACCCAACTCTTCAAGGCTTGCTTGGCCATGATTAACTCTTAGGTCACCAGCTTCTTTCAAATGATCTGGAATCTCAGCTCCTAATATTTCCATCGCTCTTTGAACTCTTGCCGATGCTGCAACAGCTGCTCTAGCTGAACGTCGCAAATTAGCATCATCAAAATTTGCCAATCTGTTTGCAGTTGCTCGAACCTCTCTACGCATTCGACGTTCTTCCCAAGCTAATACAGTTTCATGGGCACCAAGTCTTGTTAGTAGCGCACCAATTGCATCACCATCTCTAATGACTACACGGTCAACACTTCTAACCTCTCTTGCCTTTGCGGTAATTCCTAGCCTGCGAGCCGCGCCTACTAATGCCAAAGCAGCCTCAGGCCCTGGGCAAGTAATTTCAAGTGCTGAGGATCTACCAGGTTCTGTTAAAGAACCATGGGCAAGGAATGCCCCGCGCCAAGCAGCCTCAGAATCACAAATTGCTGCAGAAACTACCTGTGGTGGCAAACCTCTGATCGGGCGATTGTTTGCATCAACTAATCCAGTTTGTCTTGCCAGTGCATCACCATCAGCTAAAACTCGAACAATATAGCGACTTCCTTTTCGAATTCCACTTGAAGAAACTACTGATAATTCACTTTCATGACCAAATATTTCGGAGATATCTTTCCTTAATCGACGGGCACTTTGGGCAGTATCTAATTCAACTTCAATAATAATTTTTCCAGCGGCTATATGAAGTCCACCAGCAAATCTAAGTAATGCAGAAACCTCCGCTTTACGACAGCAGGGCTTAGTTATCGAGAGCCTACCTAGCTCATCTTTAACTGCTTCAGTCATTGCCATCTATTCTCCTTTTACTTCTAAGGGGTTATCTAAGCAGGTATCAGCCAAAAATGTGGGCGAAAGCAGAAATTAATTTATCTCTATCATGGTGGAAAGTTTCCTTATTATCTGCTAGATCAAAGGCTAAAACTTTCCCTCCGCATTTAGCCACAAGATCGTTAAATCTTGGCTCAGTATTTGCTAGGGATTTATCAATTAAAGCTACATCGATTTGTAGGTCATGAATATGGTCTAAAACTAGTTG
>CANLHE010000056.1 GCA_947490605.1 Actinomycetota bacterium | reverse complement strand
CAAATGAAATAGCGATAGGGTCTTTTCTATCTTTAAGAATTGTGTCTAATTTCTTTGAATCAAGTTTAGTGACACTAATTAAAATCTCTTTAGACTCACTACCACCAATTTGTGGCAGGGATTTAATCCGCTCTTTTAGGGCCCGGATCTCTAACTTTTCAAAAAACAAATTCATTGCGCTAGCATCAAATCCAGGCCAGGTTAAGTCTTCAACACCTGATGATAATTTAACATCATCTAGTAAATGCGTTAGCTCGCGATTTAGCTTAACAACTTCAATATTTGCTCGCAGTGATTCGCCAACTTTGCCAGTAATTTCTTTAGAATTTTCTAGTAATTTCTCTAGCGAGCCATAATCAATAATCCATTTAGTGGCAGTCTTTTCGCCAACACCTGGGACAGAAGGCAAATTATCACTTGGGTCTCCCCGCAATGCTGCAAAATCTGGATACTGCTCAGGAGTTAAGCCATACTTTTCAACGACCGCCGCAGGTGTCATTCGAGACATTTCCGTTACACCTTTTTTTGGATATAAGACTGTAGTTTTATTATTTACTAATTGAAATGAATCACGATCTCCAGTACAGATCAAAGTGTCGAAGCCTTTTAATTCTGCAGATTTTGCAAGTGTTGCAATAATGTCATCAGCTTCAAAGCCTTCGACCTCAAAGTGTTTAATTCCAAATGAATCTATCATTTCGTTTATGTGAGACATTTGTGATCTAAATTCGTCAGGTGTACTTGCTCTATTTGCTTTATATTCAGGAAATCTCTCTGTTCTAAAGGTCTTACGAGAAACGTCAAATGCAACAGCAATATGAGTTGGTTTTTCTTCCTTTATTAAATTGATTAACATTGATGCAAATCCATATATTGCATTTGTTGGCTGCCCAGTAGAGGTTTTAAAATTTTCAACTGGTAGCGCATAAAAAGCACGGTAAGCCATGGAATGCCCATCGATAAGCAATAAACGCTTCTGGCTAGTACCCATATTGGGATTCTAATTCCTATTCAGGTTAAACTTCGGACATGACTGATTTCCTAGATGTAATTCGTGAGCGGGGTTCTGGTGCCCTTGATAAGAAAATGGGTATCGAGATAATCGAGGCTTCGCCAAGTAGGTTGGTTGGCACAATGCCAGTAGAAGGAAATACTCAACCAATTGGATTGCTCCATGGTGGAGCAAATGTTGTACTAGCTGAAAGTCTTGGTTCAATCGGAACTCAACTTCATGCTGGCCCTAATCGAAGAATTGTTGGCGTTGATGTAAATGCGACACATCATAAATCAGCTACCTCTGGAGTAGTAACAGCGGTTGCTACTGCAGTTACTTTAGGTAAAACTCTCTGTTGTTATGAGGTAGAAATTACCAATGATAAAGGCGAGAGAACATGTAGCGCCCGAATTACTTGTTTAATTCTTGCTGAACGGTAGAACTAACCACCTAGATAAGCTTTTGTAACCTCATCATTTGAAATTAAATCTTTTGCTTTTCCGCTCATCTTTATCGAGCCAGACTCAAGAACATATGCACGGTCGGCAACATTAAGTGCAGCCAGAGCATTTTGCTCAACCAACAAAATGGTTGTGCCTTGCTTGTTTATTTTTTCAATAGTTTCAAAAATCATATCCACTAGTACTGGAGCTAGACCCATTGATGGCTCATCCAGGAGTAATAACTTAGGTGAGCCCATAAGCGCACGGCCCACCGCAAGCATTTGCTGTTCTCCGCCTGACATAGTTCCCGCTTTTTGATCAATTCGCTCGCGCAATCTTGGAAACAGTTCTAGAACTCGGTCGCGATCGGCAGCGATTCCCTCTTTGTCGTTACGCAAAAAAGCACCTAAATCTAAATTCTCATCTACCGACATCTTTGGAAAAATTCGTCGTCCCTCTGGTGATTGGCAGATTCCCTTAGCAACAATGTCATGTCCTTCTACGCCATCAATTCGCTCACCATTAAAAGTAATGCTGCCGCTCTTTGGTTTTAAGATTCCAGAGATCGCACGAAGAGTTGTTGATTTACCCGCACCATTAGAGCCGATTAATGTAACAATTTCACCTTGATTTACCTCAAGTGAAATACCTTTAATCGCTTTGATATTGCCGTAGGCAACCTCTAAGTTTTCAATTTTTAACATTATTTACCATTCTCTGCAGATTTACCAAGGTATGCCTCAATAACTCGTTTATCAGATTTGATCTCAGCTGGGGTGCCTTCTGCGATCTTCTGGCCACGATCTAGAACGGTAATTCGCTCAGAAACTTTCATAACTACAGACATATCATGCTCAATCAATAAGATTCCTAAATTTTTCTCATCTCGCACTCGGTAAACAAAATCTACGAAAACCTTTGATTCTTGTGGATTCATTCCGGCAGTTGGCTCATCAAGTAAAAGCACCTTTGGCTGAAGAGCAAGTGCACGAGCAACTTCAAGGCGACGTTGGTCACCGTATGAAAGATTTCGAGCAAATTTATCTGCAGTTCCACCGATACCTACGAACTCCAAAAGTTCACGAGCAATTTTCTTTGACTCAGCCTCTTCTGCACGTTGTTTACGAGTGCCTAAGATTGTACTTAACACGCCAGATTTCAAGTGAGAGTGCATGGCTACCATAACATTTTCTTCAGCTGTCATTAATCCAAATAATCTAATGTTTTGGAAAGTTCGAGCAACTCCAGCTTGGGCAATCTTATGAGGCGGCTTTGCAGTTATATCTTTTCCATCAAATGTAACCGTGCCGCTTGTTGGTTTGTATAAACCAGTTAATACATTGAAAAATGTAGTTTTACCGGCACCGTTTGGCCCAATTAATGAGATAACACTATTTTCTGGGATATCAAAAGAGACATCATCTACTGCAACTAGGCCGCCGAATTTTACGGAGATGTTATTGGCATTCAGCGCGCTTTTATTACTCATGAATGCCTTCCAGTATTAGAGGTTTCATCATCAGTCTCGTGCAATAACTCTTTCAATCGAGATTCCGGCAACATTCCTTCACGCTTGTAAAGCATCATGAAAATTAAAATTCCGCCAAATAGCAGGAAGTTATAGGAAGGAAAATTGATTTTAGTACCAAAAGCAGAATTAAAAGTGTCACCTATTGCTGGAAGTCCAGTGGCATTCACCCAAGCAATTGTTAACGCGCCAACAATTACGCCCCAAACATTTCCCATTCCACCAAGTACTACCATCGCTAGCAAAATAATTGAGATTGAGAAGCTAAAGCGATCAGCAAAGACGCCATTTACGTGGGTTGCAAAAGCTACACCGCCAACTCCACCAGAAACTGCGCCAATAGCGTAAGCGGCCAACTTAGAACGCATCAACGGCACACCCATCATGCTGGCAGCTAACTCATCTTCACGAATTGCAAGCCAAGCACGACCTAAACGACCACTTCTAATTCTTAGTGAGATGAAAACCATCAAAGCAGTAAGTGAAACAAATATTAAATATTTCCAATCAAGATCAAAGGGTCCAAGAGTTTTCCCGAATAATCCAACATTATCAACGGGGGCTATTCCTTTAGATCCGTTTGTTAGGTTGAAGCCACCAATATTCTCGCCATTGTAGAAAATCTGCGGAATGATTTCACCAAAACCTAAAGTAACTAAAGCCAGGTAATCACTCTTTAACCGCAAAGTAGGCGCACCAATAATTACGCCAAATACAGCAGCAACTAAGCCGCCAATAACTAGCACGCCCCAGAACGAGATATGAATACCTCGTTGTTCGGCTGGCGCCGTTGAGCCCAAGTGAATACTTACTTGCTGGAAGAAATCTGACATGAGCCAACCTGCTACATAACCGCCAATGGCCCAGAAGGCTACGAAACCTAGATCTAGTAAACCTGCATAACCGACCACAATATTTAAGCCAAGGGCGCAGATAACCCAAACTAATGCTTCGTTAACAGTTGTAGCTGGCATCCACTTTTGGAAAATACTAGACACCTCATATGGAAGAAGATCAACCACGAATGAATAGAAGATCCAAATAACAATTGCGGCAATTGAAAAACCACGAATCCATTTTGCTTGGTCAAATCCTTTAACCGCTTTTTTGGATGCTTTACCCTTTCTAATTCCAGGTAGAGAAATTTTCATCGTTACACCTTCTCTATCATCGGTTTACCGAGCAACCCAGTTGGCCTAAAGGTCATAAGCAAAATCAAGATTGAAAATACAACTGTTTGTGACCACTGTTGACCTAAACCAATCGGTAATCCATCATTCAATCCCTGAACTAAACCAATTAATATCGCTCCCAGTACAGCTCCGGATAGATTTCCAATTCCACCAAGCACAGCGGAAGTGAAGGCAATTAAACCCAATTGGTAGCCAAGGTTGTAATTAGTTACTCCTCGTGTTTGCTGAAATAACAGACCAGCAGCGCCTGCTAGCGCGCCACCAAGTGCAAAGGTGAAAGCAATAGTTTTATTTACATCAATTCCCATTAAGCGCGCCGCATCGGCATCTTGTGCGGTTGCACGCATCGCCTTACCGCGACGAGTTTTGGTCACGATGTAGGTCATTAATGCTAGAAGTGGGATAGTTACGGCAAAAGAAAAAATTGTTGTGTATTGGATATGTACTCCGGAGATAACAAATTCACCGCTTGGCAATACCGAGTTCCAGGTTTTAGGTCCTGATCCATTCCAGCGCATTCCAACAAATTGAAGAATAAAGGAGACTCCAACAGCTGTGATTAGTGGCGCAAGTTTTGGCGCTCTACGTAATCTTCGATAAGCAAATCTTTCAATCGCGACATTGATCGTTGCACAAAAGCCCATCACAGCGATCAGGCATGCAAAGAAAACGACATAGCCCACGGATGAAGGTGATTCCTGGCCAAACCAAACTGCAATAAAAGTTGCAGCAAATACTCCACCGAGCATAAAGAGATCTCCGTGAGCAAAGTTAATTAATTCAATAATTCCATAAACTAATGTGTAACCAAGAGCTATTAATGCGTAAAGGACACCGTTACTTAAACCAATCACGCTAGCTTGGAAGAACTGAGATGGTGATTTAAGAAGATTTACAGCCAACCAAAAAAATACTAAACCAATAATTACAGAAGCAGCGCCGCGTTCAATCAGTAGGCGGGCAGAAAATCGTGCTGAGCTCTTTGCCATATCAACTCTGCCTTTCGATAGCCTGCATTTGCATTGGTAATACTATGCGAAACGGGAGCGCTTTTACACGCCCCCGCATCGCCATCAAATCTCAGTTACCTGAGAGTTTAGATATTTATTGAACTGTCCAAGCTTTCAAAGTGGTCTCTTTCTTGTCTTTAACCACTTCAATGGTGATATCAATTGCTGATGTGTCACCTGATGCTGGATCAATCTCTAGTGCCTTACCAAGTACTGATTCATCAGCTGAAATTGTGATTCCAGAGCCAGTGAATACAGCGTCACGAACACCCTTACGGGTTCCGTCAGATGCAGCAATTGCCTTCAAGATAACTTGAACTGCAGCTACACCGTAGATTGGGTATGAACCAACTGGATCAGATCCGTACTTCGCCTTGTAGTCTGCAACAAACTTTGCACCAGCACCATTTGGGTTGTTGGCAAGCAAAAGATCTGTTGAAAGACCTGCGAATGTAAGGTATGCACCCTCTGCTTCTGGAAGCTCATTGAACTCTGGGTAACCTGTGAAACCATCTGGTGCCATCAGCTTAACCTTAGTGTTGTCGCCAAGAACCTTTACTTTGTCCTTAGTCAACTGTCCACCGTTGTTGTCAAAGATTCCTGCAAAGTAAACCATCTCTGGCTTAAGTGCTTTGATCTTGGTAAATAATGCAGAGTAATCAGTTTGCTTCTTATCCCAGCCTTCACCGTATTCACCAGAAGAAAGAACCTTGATTCCTTGCTTCTTAGCTTCTGCAGTAAATGCACGAGCAACACCTTGACCGTAGGTCTCTGTGTCATTTAGAACGTAAACTGACTTAACCTTTGCGTCTTGTGCTGCGAATTGAGCAGCTGCTGCGCCTTGGTTGTCATCTGTTGTAC
>CANLHE010000055.1 GCA_947490605.1 Actinomycetota bacterium | reverse complement strand
GTGGCAGCTAATGTAACTAATTTTGTTACCTCTTCGGTTGCCTGTTCTTGTGGCATGCCAGTTGCAACTAAATCTGAATTTAATCGCTCAGAAATTATTAAAATTCTTAAGTATGCGTCAAAATTTGATGTCGCCAAACTGGCGCCAACTAATGCTTTAGGTAGTTCACTCTCGCCGCCAATTGAGGAAATTATGTCAGCTTTGCGAGCCCCAACATCTGCTTGATTAATAGTTAGCTTTTTATCTATCGCAATTTGATCAAGAAGCTGACTAATAATTACAAACTGTGCTTGAGTACGAAGTAGCTCTGGACCATCAATTAATTGCATCTGTGAGGTATCTACATTGTTGCGTGCAGTTAAAATCTCATCAACAGATTTTTGAATTTCACTAGCTTTAATTTCTTTATCACCGATACTCACGCCAGTACTCATGCCGCCACAGCCTGAAAGAAGTAGGACAGTTAAAAACGTAGCAACTAATTTCTTAATCAATTACATCCTCTTCTTCTCTTAGCTGTTATTGCGGTTGGCGATTGGCTGAATCAAATTACGGAGCACATCTTCTACCCACGCAAGAAGTGAAGTATTCCCTACTGAAGCACTTTCTATCCAATTTGGCCCACTCGGCCTTGCGACGAGAAGGATTTGGCTGGCATTTTTATAGATTGACCCTGGATATAGCCGAGCTAATCGCAACTGAGCGGATTCTGGTAGAGATACTGGTGCTAAGCGTAAATTTTTTCCAGCAATTGCAATATCTCGTAAGCCCAATGTTTTGGCAAATAATCTAAGGGATGCAACTGATAACAACTCTTTTGTTGGATCTGGCAATGAGCCAAATCGATCTATAAGTTCAGAGTTAATTTCAGAAAGTGCTAGATCATCATGAGCATCAGCAATTCTTCGATATAAATCTAGCCTTAGTCGCTCAGATTCAATGTACTCCACCGGCAAATGAGCATTAATAGGTAATTCAACTTTGCACTCATTATTTTTTGGTTTCTCGTCAAAATATCCAGTTTTAAATTCATCTACCGCATCTGCCACCATTCGCATATAAAGATCAAATCCAACTTCTGCAATATGACCTGATTGCTCACCGCCTAATAAATTACCGGCTCCCCTTATTTCTAAATCCTTTAAGGCAACCTGCATTCCAGCCCCTAAATCAGTGTTCGTAGCAATCGTAGTTAACCGGTCGTGTGCTAATTCGGTAATCGGTTGTTCACTTGGGTATAAAAAGTATGCATACGCTCGTTCTCGACTTCTACCTACTCGGCCCCGTAACTGATGCAGCTGAGATAAACCAAATAAATCAGATCGATCAACAATTAATGTATTTGCATTTGGAATATCAATTCCACTTTCAATTATGGTTGTGCAGAGCAACAGATCAAACTCACGGTTCCAGAATGACAAAATAACATCTTCAAGTACTCGCTCATTCATCTGACCATGAGCAATGCCAATTTTTATACCTGGTACAAGTTTTTTAATACGCTCTGAAACAGATTCAATACTTTCAACTCGATTATGAATAAAGAATATTTGTCCATCACGTAAAAGCTCTCGATGAATAGCAGCACTTACTTGTTTCTCATCGTATGGACCAACGTAAGTTAAAACTGGATGACGTTCCTCTGGCGGTGTAGTTATATTCGACATCTCTCTAATGCCAGTAATTGCCATCTCTAGCGTTCTTGGAATTGGCGTTGCAGACATAGCTAGCACGTCAACATTTGTTCTTGCTTTCTTCAACTCTTCTTTGTGCTCAACACCAAACCTTTGTTCTTCATCTACAACTAGTAAGCCAAGATCTGCAAACTCAATATCTTTTGAAAGCAGCCTATGAGTGCCAATAACAACATCAACTGCACCGGATTTAAGACCAGCAATAATCTCCTTGCTCTCACTCGGGGTATTAAACCTTGATAAAGCTGCCAGCCGTACCGGGAACCCGGAGTATCGATTTGAAAAAGTATTAAAGTGTTGTTGAACTAACAAAGTTGTTGGAACCAAAATTGCAACTTGCTTACCATCTTGCACAGCTTTAAAGGCCGCTCTAACTGCAATCTCGGTTTTACCATAACCAACATCACCACAAACAATTCGATCCATTGGGTTTGGTTTTTCCATATCGCGTTTGACTTCATCAATTGTTGCTTGTTGATCAATAGTTTCCACAAATGCAAAACTTTCTTCTAACTCTTTCTGCCAAGGAGTATCTTGTGAAAACGCAAAACCGGGTGCACTCATTCGAGCGGCATATAAGCGAATTAATTCAGCTGCTATTTGCTTGACTGCTTTGCGCGCTTTTCGCTTGCTGCTCTGCCAGTCAGCGCCACCGATTCGGTGAAGTGCGGGTGCTTCACCGCCTACATATTTAGTGACTTGTTCTAATGTATCTGTCGGCACAAATAATCTATCTGCTGGTTGACCCCGTTTTGATGAGGCATACTCAATAACTAAATACTCTCTAGAAATACCGTTAATGGTTCGATTAATTAACTCTGAATACCTGCCGACTCCATGTTGCTCATGCACAACATAATCACCGGATTTAAGTTGGAGTGGGTCAATGGCTTTTTTGCGCCTTGATGGCATTCTTGCTAGATCTTTATCCAGTGAGCGCTGTCCAGATATATCTTTATCAGTAATAACTACTAACTTGTATTTTTCGCTGATAAAGCCAAACTGCAAATCAGATTTAATTAATGTGATTAACTTACTTTTATCAGTAATACCATTAGTTTGGATCGTTTCATTTGGAAGATCACTGCTATTTAGTAACTCTGAAAATCGTTTTAGTGTTCCAACTGCCGGGGCGGTAAAAATCACCTCAAAGCCAGATTTATGCCAGTTTTTCATATCTAAAATTGCCGTATCGTATTTATTTGCATAGCTATCAATATCCTCTAAAAATTCAATAGCCTTGTCATCGGGATTACTTGCATAAAGGTTTAGATTGCGAATTTGGTAGCCATACTTATCAGCAATTTCTCTTACCTTTTCAAGCTCATAAAATCCTCCTTTACCTAATTTCTTACTCAATTCAATCGGTGCATCAATCTCTTTATCTTCTGCCCAGGCAAGGTTTGACCATGCTGCGGATAGGAATTCATCATTTGTCGTAACTAGATCTGCGGATCTAGTTCTAACTCTGGGCTCATCAATAATCCAGATCTGACTTTTACTTGGCAAAAAATCTACGATATTTTTAAATTCGTCAACTAACCCAGCAGCCAGGGATTCCATGCCTTCAAAATTTATCCCTTGTATAATTTTTTCAGTCAACTCATTAATTTGTGGGAAATCTTTACCTAACTTCAAGGCCTTTTTCTTTAACTGATCATCGATTAAAAGTTCTCGACATGGATAAATTGTTATCTCGTTCGTTACTTTATCGAGTGAGCGCTGATCTGCAATTGCAAAGTAGGAGATATCTTCAATTTCATCTCCAAAAAAATCAATTCGAATCGGATGTTCCTTGTCTGCAAGAAATATATCTAAGATCCCACCGCGGACAGCAAGATCTCCCCTACGCTCGACCAAATCCGCTCTGGTAAAGCCAAAGGTAATTAACTTTTGGATCAAATCATTCATTAAGAAATGATTGCCAACTTTAATTCTTACTTGTGAATTTTCTAAGGGGTTTGCAATTATTGGTTGCATAAGTGCTCTAATTGAGCAAACAACAAACTTAATATTATTACTGCTCAATTGATTTAAGACTTTAAATCTTTCAGTGACTGTATCTGCCTTAGGACTTAATCTCTCATGTGGCAAGGTTTCCCAAGCTGGAAAATTTACAACGCTTTCTGATTCAACCAAGGATTTTAATTCTGCTGTAAGTAGATCAGATGCTCTTGTTGAAGTAGTAATTAAAAGTAATGGTGATTTTTGGTTAGCAGCAAGCAGGGCGTGAATTGAAGAAGGCGCAATTAAGTCAGAAGATTGCGTTAAGTATTTTTCAATGGGTTCAACCAAGGTTGAAAAAAGATTTAACATCGCTCCACCTTTCTGCCGACAAACGCCGCATACCCCCACTTCATAAATGAAGGGGGGTGAATGGCCTAATTCTAAGGCCAGTAATTGATCCTATTTGCCATAAAGATGCGCCTAGTTAATTCAGAACCTGTAATGATTAGGCCATGAGTTCCTCGGCAGATAACACAGAATTACGTAACGACGTCCGTAGGTTAGCCGACCTACTAGGTCAAACGATTGCTAGGCAAGAAAGTGAACAATTGCTTTCACTAGTTGAATCACTCAGGCTCTCAGTTCGAGAGGGCAAACAAGATCAAATTTTGAGCAAATTAGATGACACTCAAACAATTTCATTAGTTAGGGCCTTTAGCAATTATTTCAATTTAGCAAACGTTGCTGAACAGGTTAATCGTTCTAAAGTTCTGGCAGAGGCTCATCAATCAGGTGGTTCCTGGTTAAGTAAAACCGTTGACAATATTTTGAAAGCACAAAAAGATGGCAAGGATTTTGATGTAAAAGAATTACAAGTTTGGATAGACAATTTTTCAGTTAGACCAGTTTTCACTGCGCACCCAACTGAAGCTGCGCGCCGATCAGTTTTGAGTAAAATGACAACAATTGCTCAATTGCTCGAACAACCTGATAGCCAAATAAAAACAGACCGGCTTGCAGAAGCTGTTGATTTATTGTGGCAAACAGATGAGCTTCGCCTTGGTAGACCTGAACCACTTGATGAAGCAGTAAATTCGATTTACTACTTAAATGAGTTACTAACTGAGACTGTGCCAGAGGTATTAGCTCAGTTCACTAGTGAAGTTAAAAGATTAGGTGTGAATCTTTCATTAAATGCCAGACCGCTTTCATTTGGTACCTGGATTGGTGGGGATCGAGATGGCAATCCAAATATCACCGCAGATGTAACAAAGGCGGCAATACTCCTGCAAAATTCTCACTTCACTCGAACTGTATTCGAGCATTTAGATGAATTAAGACAAGCGCTTTCAATCTCTACTAAATTAGCTGGCGTATCTGCTGAGTTAGAAAAATCTGTGCAGCAAGATCTTGAAAAATTGCCAGAAATTGAAAACCGCTATCGCCGAATTAACGTTGAAGAACCATATCGATTAAAAGCCACTGCAATCAGGCATAAATTAGCGTTGACTCAAGCACGGCATACAAATGGCCTGCCACACTTCCCAGGTCGAGATTACAAAGATACTGCTGAGCTTTTAAGTGATTTTGAAATTATGCGTACCTCTCTGCTTGCCAATAATGGTGAGCTAATTGCCACCGGATTACTTGAAAGAATTACTAGAGCCATTGGGGCATTTGGCTTAACTCATGCCACTATGGATGTTCGAGAGCACTCAGAAGTTCATCACCAGCTGCTTTCAAAATTGTTCGCAAATTTGAGCCCAGAATTAATTAATGCGCAGTTACTATCAAGTGAAAAGCCAAACACCAGTGATTTAGATGAGCAATCAGATCGATGCTATAAAACTTTTCTGGCAATTAATGAATTAATCGGTCGCTTTGGTCCAGAGGTTATCGAGAGTTACATAATTTCTATGACTAAATCAGCCGATGATGTTATTGCTGCTGTACTAATTGCAAAAATTGCTGGTTTAATATCATTAGACGGAAAAAATGAATTTGCAAAAATTGGATTTGTTCCACTTCTTGAAACTGTTACTGAATTAAGGTCTGCCGATAAAATATTAGATGAGCTCCTAAGTAATAAGAATTATCGTAAAATTGTAAAACTTCGCGGAAATTTACAAGAAGTAATGCTTGGATACTCTGACTCAAATAAAGATGCCGGAATCACAACAAGCCAGTGGGAAATCCATAAAGCGCAACGTAAATTACGAGATGTCGCAATTAAGCATGATGTTAAATTAAGACTTTTCCATGGTCGAGGTGGTTCAGTTGGTCGAGGTGGTGGACCAACTTATGACGCTTTAATTGCACTTCCTTGGGGCTCGATTGATGGACAAATTAAAATGACTGAGCAAGGTGAAGTAATTTCAGATAAATATGGACTTCCAGC
>CANLHE010000054.1 GCA_947490605.1 Actinomycetota bacterium | reverse complement strand
AATCTGGCAGTTAAAATCGAGAATTTATCAATAAGTTATAAGATAAATGTTGAGTCAAAGAAAACTTTAAAAAATGCGGTAATGCGTGCTAGTCGTGGTGAGCGAGTTAGAACTCGAACCGTTGAAGCGGTTAAAAACTTAACTCTTGATATTCCACATGGCTCCGTCGTTGGAATCGTTGGCGCAAATGGCGCAGGTAAATCAACTTTAATGAGATCAATTGCCGGAATTCTGCCGCCAACTACTGGACGAATTTCAGTAAACGGACGGATATCAACACTACTTGCACTTGGAGTTGGTTTTAATCAAGCATTATCTGGCCGAGATAATATTATTTTAGGTGGCCTAGCAGCTGGTATGAGTAGATCAGAAATTGAAAGCCAAACAGATGCAATCGCTGAGTTTGCAGATCTCCCAGAAGGTTTTATTGATATGCCAGTTCGTACCTATAGCGCTGGTATGTACAGCAGGGTTGCATTTTCAGTAGCTGTAAATATGACGCCAGATATCTTGCTTCTTGATGAAGCACTTTCCGCTGGCGATGCTGCGTTTAAGGAAAAATCATTTAATCGGATGCGACAACTTTGTGCTGAAGCTAGGACAATTTTAATCGTCTCTCATGCACTCTCATCATTAAATGAACTATGTGATCGGGCCATTTGGTTACATAAAGGACAAATGCTCGCCTCTGGCAAGCCAGAAGAAATAACCGAACAGTACTTAAAATTTTTAAATGTTGGAGAACTACCCTCTAGCTATGAAGATTTATAGCGGTAATACAAAAAATACAGCAGTAATCAATGCAGCTAAAGCAGCTGATTTAAGCAAAATAGCAATTGCAGTTTTACGATCTGCCTTACGATCTTCAGCAGACTGAACTTTAGAAATTTTTCCCAATCTTTCAAAGTTAAATGTTCCTGCCAACCCATAAGCTAGACAAAACTTACTTCTAGATTGCACAAAACCAATTGAAAAAACTAGTGCTGGTATAAAAATCGATAAGCGAGAAGATCTACTTTGGTCAGTTGCTAAAAGTGCAGTAGCAGAAGAAACTGTTAGAAAAATTCCAAAAAGAGCGACTAGCTGGCGCTGCCTAATTTCACCTTTACCAATGTTGCAGGTGCCTGGAATATATTCGCTGCTCATTTAAGCCTCTTCTCGTTCTTCATCATCATTCCAAACTTCATACTCGTCACTTTCAGAGCGAGCAAGCCAATTAAATAAAGTTTTAGCTGCACCAAAGACAATTAATATCCCGGCAAGAAATGCTATTAACCTTTTAAAAGCTTTGATCATGGGATAAATCTACTACTACTTACAAACTCCGGTTGCTAGAAACCTTCACCGGCGAGTTTTTTCAGTGGATCACCTGAGAGTCTAAAAACCGTCCACTCATCCATCGCAACGGCGCCAAATGATTTATAGAAATCAATAGCGGGCTCATTCCAATCAAGAACCCACCATTGAAATCTTGGGTATCCCTGTTCAACACAAATTTGTGCCAATCTGACCAATAATGCTTTGCCATGGCCTGCGCCTCGATACTTTGGATCGACAAATAAATCTTCTAAATACAAACCATGTTTACCTAGCCAAGTTGAATAATTTAAATGCCAAATCGCTATGCCAGTTACCACGCCACTTTCCTCAGAGAGTAAGCAGTGAGCCTGTGGATTTTCACAAAAAAATGATTGCTTTAAATCATCAATTGAAAGTACTACTTCGTGTGGTGCTTTCTCATATTCAGCAAGTGCATGAATAAATCTAAATACTTCTGGCAGATCGGCAATAGTTGCCGGGCGAACAATCACTGACATTTAGCTAATTTTTGCAGCAGCAAAAGCAGACTCTATATCTGCCCATAGATCGTCAACATTTTCAATACCAACTGAAAAACGAATTAAGTTCTCTGGAATAGTCTGACTCTCAGTTGCCCACCTGCGACGACGCTCCCAAATTGATTCAACTCCACCTAATGATGTTGCATTAGTGATTAATTTGGATGAATCACACATTAAATCTATTTGAGCAGCAGTCGCTTTAACTTCAAATGAAATCATTGCCCCAAAGCCCTTCATAAATGATTTAGCCCGGGCATGGTAAGGATCGGTTGCAAGACCTGGGTATCTAACTTTTGAAATCCTCGCATCTTTTGAAAGTCTCGTTGCCAAATCCATCGCATTTTCTTGTGAGCGCTGCATCCGAAGGGCAAAGGTACGTAATCCTCGTAGTGCCAACCAAACTTCAAATGGCCCAGCAATTGCTCCGCCATATCTTCGAGCCTGTTCTAATCTCCCATAAAGTGCTTGATCATTTGTGCTGACTGAACCAAGAATTATGTCACTGTGTCCGGAAAGATATTTTGTCACTGAATGAATACTGATATCAGCACCTAATGCTAAGGGATTCTGAATCAATGGAGTTGCCAGCGTGTTATCAACTGCAACACCACAATCACTCGCCTTGCTAGCAGAAATAATTTTAGGTAAATCAACAACTTCAATAGCAGGATTTGTTGGAGATTCAAGATAAACCATTGCAGCTCCTGGAATTGCAGCAAGTACGGCATCAGTATCAGCTAAATCAACAAATCTAACCTTTAATCTGTCGACCTCATTCATCTTCTTCAACATTGTTGTTGTTCCCTGATAACCATTATGGGCTGCAACTATTACCGAACCTTCTGGTAATAATGAAAATACTGAACTAATCGCTCCCATGCCCGATGAAAATACTAAAGTTTTTCCGCCCTCAAGTACTGAGATCGCTTCTTCTAAAGCACTCCATGTTTCATTACCGTATCGACCATAACCAATCGGGCCACCAGCATGAAACGTTGAGTTCAGGGCAATTGGTGGATTTAAAGCTCCATCAGATTCTTTTGTGGGGCGTCCCGCAGCAACAACCTTTGTTTCGAGTGAAAGTTTTTTCCAATCATGCTCTTGATTCATAAGAGTAAGCCTAACTCATAAAACAGTATTACTTCTTCGGTTCAAGAATTAGTGCAACTGAATTAATACACCAACGCTCATCAGTTGGCACTGCATAACCCTCACCTTTGAAAACATGACCTAAATGAGACCCACATGCTGCGCACCTAACCTCAGTTCTTACTCTTGGAAACAATGATCTATCCTCAATTAATTCAACCGCATCCTCTTTAGTTGGTTCATAAAAAGATGGCCAACCGCATCCAGAGTGAAATTTTGTGTCAGATCTAAACAATTCGGCAGCACACGCTTTACATTTATAAACACCAATAGTTTCGCTGTCGGTGTACTCCCCGGTGAAAGCAGCCTCAGTTGCTGCTTTACGCAAAACATCAAAAGATAGTGGATCAACCCTAGCTTTTAACTCTTCTTCATTTACTTTAATCGGGTAGGCAGCACCTTTTGAATTAATTTGAGTTATCTCATTCATTTGCACTCGAAGTAAGTAGAGGATAAGCAACTCCTGTAGAAGAATGACAATCATATCCGTTTGGATTTTTTAATAAATATTTTTGGTGATACTCCTCGGCTAACCAATAAGTGACATCAGAGGCAGATAAAATCTCGGTAACAATTTTATCCATCCCGTTATTGCTTAACTCTTTTTGGTAGATCTCTCTACTAGATAAAGCTTGATTAAGTTGGTCAGCTGAAGTTGTATAGATAGCTGAACGATATTGTGTGCCAATATCTCCACCTTGTTGATTTAGAGAGGTGGGGTCGTGCATCACCCAGAACTCCGCCAATAATTTCTCAAAAGAAACTATTGAGGAATCGTAAATTACTTCTACTATTTCGGCATGATTTGTTTTACCAGTGCAAACTTCTTGATATGTTGGATCTGATTTACTTCCACCCATATAGCCAACTGAAGTTTGAGTTACACCCTCTAGTTGCCAGAATCTGCGCTCTGCACCCCAAAAACAACCGGTTGCGAAGTATGCGGCTTGGCTCATTTGCTAATTCTCTCCTATTACTAAGCGCTCTGCAATCTGAAAATCAATTAAATTAATTTGTGCTGCTGCTCAACTGATAACCTTTGACGGTTAGATGCTAATCAGCCCCCGTAGCTCAGGGGATAGAGCACCGCCCTCCGGAGGCGGGTGCGCAGGTTCGAATCCTGCCGGGGGCACTTGATTAGAGACTGTGTGATATAAATCTTTAAATATTTATATTTCTCGGTGAAATATCCTTGTTTATTAATTAAATTAAGGAGAGAATATGGCACGTAAATTAAATTTAATTCCAAATTTTCTACTGAAGGAGTTGACTGCCCTATGGATTGGCGACATGAAGCTGCTTGTCGCGAAGAAGATCCAGAGGTTTTCTTTCCAGTTGGCAACACCGGTCCTGCCTTAGCTCAAATAGAAGAGGCGAAAAAGATTTGCGAAAGATGTCCAGTTAAAGAGCCATGCCTTGCTTGGGCACTTGAAAGCGGTCAAGATGCTGGAGTCTGGGGCGGTTTATCTGAAGATGAGCGTCGTGCAATGAAACGTAGAGCAGCCCGTAATCGTGCCCGCCAAATAGAAAGCCAAAACAGCTTCTAATTTGTATTAAAAGTTATTTCACCTCTAGTCAAGCCATTTTGCCGAAACAACTTAATATTTCCCTGTAATTCATTTTTTGTAAGAGTGTTTGCGATTTGAAGCCCTAGATTTGCTGATTTTTCAAGATTAAACTCTGCCGGCAATCCAGCGCCATTATCGATAACTGTAACTTTATAAGAATTCCCATTTTTAACTATCTCAACAGATAACACATCACCAGATTCAGATAAGCCGTGCTCCAGTGCATTATGGATTAACTCAGTAATTACCAATGAGAGCGCAGTTGCAACCTTTGAGTCGAATGAGCCAAACTCACCAGTTTTTGTGTAATTGATATCTCTAGGATTTAAATCCATTGCATTTTTAATAATTTGTTCAAAAATATGATCAAACTCAACAGATTCAGTTGATTGATTAGATAAGGTCTCATGAACTAGCGCAATTGAAGCAACTCTTCGAACTGCTTCAGAGAGTGCGGCGCTAGCAATTGGATCCTCTACTCTCCTAGACTGCAAACGTAATAGCGCTGAAACAGTTTGAAGGTTATTTTTAACTCGATGATGGATTTCCTTAATAGTGGCATCTTTAGTTACTAATGCTCGATCCCTATTTCTAAGTTCAGTTACATTGTGAAGTAAAACAATTGCACCAATTCGGTCTTCACCTTGGGTGAGAGGAATTACCAATATATCTATTACGCCATCCGGGCTTTCATACTCGGCCCGGCGTAAGAATTTTCCACTTAGTAACGTCTGCCATGACTCATCAGTTGGCTGATTATCGCCTTTGTGTAGTGATGCAAATATTTCACCTAATTTTTGTTGCTCTAATTCGCTTTGAAATCCAACTCTACTTAATGCTGATCTAGCATTTGGTGAGGCGAAGAAAACTGTTCCGTTAACATCTAATCGAATTAAGCCATCACCAACTCTGGGTGCTGACTCCGAACTATAAATACTATTTCGGATTGGAAAATTACCTTCGGCAACCATTTGAAAAATTTTATGGGCGATTTCTCGATAATTTAACTCTAACTTTGAAGGCAGTCGCATTAAGTCTGAGTTACGATGCCGAGAGATTACGGCCAAAGTCTTACCTTTAAAATTTACTGGAATTGTCTCCTCTTTAATCATAATTTCCCCAACTAACTCTGGTTGGGTGTCTCTAACAATTTCACTTTCCGATAATGCTTGATCGATTCTTGGCCTTGCACCCCAATTAATATTTGAACCAATTAGATCATTACTAAAAACGGTAGCAGCTGTAGTTGGTCTAATTTGAGCTATCGCAACATAGCCCTCTGGCCAAGATTTTTCATCTCGTCTAATTGGTAACCAAAGAACTAAATCTGCGAATGATAAATCGGCAAGCAAACGCCACTCCGCGACTAATTCAGCAAGATGGTCTGCTTCACCATCACTTAGTTTTGAGTTATCAGAGATTAACTCAGCAAAGGTGGCCATGGGTTAATCGTAGAGGCAGTTCTATACCAGTTGGCTACCAATTTTATTGATCTGTTTGCTGAAAGCCGTGCTCTGCCA
>CANLHE010000053.1 GCA_947490605.1 Actinomycetota bacterium | reverse complement strand
CTTTTACTATCTGATCTGCTTGAAGTGAGCAGATTTGATGCCGAGGCAGCATCACTTGGTGCACTTGATTTTGATATTAGTAATTTAGTGAGAAAAACTGTTGATTATCTCCACCCAAGTAAAGCCGCATTATTTAGTATTTCGGCTCCACTAGACCCAATTAAAATTGAGGCAGACCCACGTAGAATTGAAAGAATTCTTCGTAATTTATTATCTAACGCAATTGATCACGGTGAAGGAAATAAAATTGAGATTCAAATAAAAGAAAGTGATAATGAAGTTGCAGTTGGCGTTAGAGACTTTGGTATGGGTTTTGATGAAAAAGATGCACCACATTTATTTGATCGTTTTTGGCGTGCTGATCCATCCAGAGCAAGGACAAGTGGAGGAACTGGGTTAGGTCTTTCCATTGCCATGGAAGATGCAAAGCTTCACCAAGGCCAATTACTTGCATGGGGAAGACCAAATCAAGGTGCTCACTTTGTGTTAACACTCCCTAAACAACACGGTAACTTAGTTCAATCATTTCCAATTAATTTAATTCCAGACGGATTTTCATCAACATTGGTAGCTGACTAACTTATTTCAGATTAATTATTCTGTTATAAAAGCATGTGCTCAAATCTATCCACAGTTTAAAAGAACTGATCTATCCAAGTATTTGCTTATGTTGTGGCAAAACTGGGGTAAAAATCTGTCATAACTGCTCCAAGTATTGGCTAGCTAATCCAAATAAATCCAAAGTTGAGAGTAATTGTTTATTTTTTGTCACTACATATGATGAAACAACTTCACCAATAATTCTGGCAGCAAAAGAATCAGGTAATAGAGAAGCGATTAAATTAATTGCTAGATCCATTGCAAGCTCCATAAGTTTTGCTATTTTAAATTTAGGTATAGCGCAGCCTATAAATCTAGTAACAATTCCATCACAACTAAGTGCAATTAGAAGAAGAGGTAGAGATCATATTAAAGACTTAGTACAAGAAGTTATAACTCAATTACATAATCAAAATATTGATGCCAACTACTTGCCAATACTTAAACCAATCAAGAAGATTAAAGATCAAAGTGATTTAAATGGTTTACAGCGTAAAGAAAATATGAGCCAGGCGTTTATAGTGAAAAGTTCACCAATTTCTCAGAGTGCGGTGATTTTGATTGATGATCTAGTGACCACTGGAGCATCAATACATGAGGGGGTTCGGGCCCTTTCTGAAGCCAAAATCACCGTTGATGCCGTGGTGACAGCGTGTGCGGTAGGGCGCAATTCTCTAATACGATAAGCACCTCAGTATTACCAATAATTTATAGATACCGGCGGAGGATCTTTGTGAGTTTATTAGACAAGGTTTTGCGTGCCGGCGAGGGTCGGGCAGTTAAAGAGTTAGAAAAAATTGCTGGTCTGGTAAATAAAATTGAAAACGAAATAAGTGCGTTAGATGATCAATCTTTAAGAAACAAAACTGATA
Source organism: Actinomycetota bacterium (assembly GCA_947490605.1). Next base: position 4,629 of record CANLHE010000053.1, on the reverse strand, counting down.
AATTTAAAGAACGAATAGCAAGTGGTGAAAGTTTAGATTCAATTTTGCCGGAAGCTTTTGCGGTTGTTCGCGAGGCAGCAAAACGAACACTTGGCCAGAGACATTACGATGTTCAGCTAATGGGTGGAGCTGCACTTCACAAAGGAAATATTTCTGAAATGCGCACTGGTGAAGGTAAAACTTTAGTTTCTACTTTACCGGCATATTTAAATGCGCTAACTGGCAAAGGTGTACACATTGTTACCGTAAATGATTATTTGGCAGAGCGTGATAGTGAATGGATGGGCAGAGTACATCGCTTTCTTGGACTAAAAGTTGGCGTAATTCTTGCAAGTATGTCACCAGCAGAACGACGCGAAGCTTATGCAGCAGATATTACTTATGGCACAAATAATGAGTTTGGTTTTGACTATCTGCGGGATAACATGGCTTGGACGCTTACAGATTGTGTACAACGCGAACATAACTTTGCAATCGTAGATGAGGTTGACTCGATATTAATTGATGAGGCTAGAACACCATTAATTATTTCTGGACCCGCAGATAAAGCAACCAAATGGTATGTAGAGTTTGCAAATATTGTTGGAAAACTTTCTTTAAATGTCCATTATGAAGTTGACGAAAAGAAGCGCACAGTTGGAATTCTTGAAGAAGGTGTAACTCGAGTTGAAGAAGCGCTGGGTATTGAGAATTTATATGAATCTGCTAATACACCAATGATTGGATATCTAAATAACGCGATTCGAGCAAAAGAGTTATTTAAGCGAGATAAAGATTATGTAGTGATGAATGGCGAATTGCTAATTGTCGATGAGCATACTGGCCGCATGTTGGCTGGGCGACGTTATAGCGAGGGCTTACACCAAGCACTTGAGGCTAAAGAGCGAATTGAAATTCAAGACGAGAATCAGACATTAGCAACGATCACATTACAGAACTATTTCCGCCTTTATAAAAAGCTAAGCGGAATGACTGGTACTGCAATGACTGAAGCCTCAGAGTTCATGCAAATTTATAAATTAGGTGTTATTCCAATCCCAACCAATAAAATCATGAGTCGAATTGACCAGCCGGATTTAATTTATAAGTCTGAAGAAGGCAAATTTACTGCTGTAGCTGAAGATATTGTTGCAAAGCATAAAAAAGGCCAACCAGTTTTAGTCGGAACAGTTAGTGTTGAAAAGTCTGAAGAGCTATCAGGAATTTTAAAGCGGCGCGGCATTCCACATGAAGTTTTAAATGCTAAACAACACGAACGCGAAGCTGCAATTATTGCCAGAGCTGGAACAATTGGTGCGGTAACTGTTGCAACTAATATGGCTGGACGTGGTACTGACATTATGTTGGGCGGAAACCCTGAGTTTATGGCTGACTTTGAATTACATCGTCAATCTTTAAATCCAGTTGATACTCCAGAGGAGTATGAGAAGGCTTGGCCGGCAGAGATTGCAAAACAAAAAGCTGCTGTAGCTAAAGAACACGAAACCGTTGTTTCACTTGGTGGACTCTATGTATTAGGAACTGAGCGTCATGAATCTCGCCGTATTGATAACCAGCTTCGAGGTCGCTCAGGTCGTCAAGGTGATCCAGGAGAATCAAGGTTTTATTTATCTCTAGAAGATGAACTTATGCGTAGATTTAATTCTGGTTTAGTCGAGCGGTTCCTAGGTGCAGCAGGAATGCCAGAGGAAACTCCTTTAGAATCTAAAATTGTTAGCAACGCAATTAAATCAGCACAAACTCAGGTTGAGTCTTTGAACTTTGAAATGCGAAAGAATGTTTTAAAATATGACGATGTAATGAATAAGCAGCGTACGGTAGTTTATTCAGAGCGAAGAGAAGTACTTGAAGGTGCTGACATTAAAGAGCTTGTTGAAAAGTTCTTAGAAGAAACAATTACTGCTTATGTAAATGCAGCAACAGCAAATGGCGTAGCTGAAGATTGGGATTTAAAAACACTTTGGACAGCGCTTAAAGCTCTATTTCCAATCTCATTTAGCTACGAAGAGTTATTAAATGAAATTGGTGGCGCTGTTGCACTAGATAGCGAATTTTTACTTGATCGTATTTTGGCTGATTCTAAGATTGCTTATCAAAATCGCGAAAGCCAATTAACACCAACTGTTATGCGTGAGCTTGAGCGCAAGATTTTACTTTCAGTACTAGATCGTAAATGGCGCGAGCATTTATATGAGATGGATTATTTGCAAGAAGGAATTGGTCTACGTGCAATGGCTCAACGCGATCCGTTAGTTGAGTATCAACGAGAAGGCTATGACTTGTTCACTGCCATGATGGACGCGATAAAGGAAGAGCTGGTTGGATACTTATTCAATGTTGAGGTTCAAGTTGAGGGTGATCAAGTTGGTGCTAAAGGGTTAACACCTGCTCCCGCTCCAGTTGCTGCACTTCAATATTCAGCAGCAGAGATTGAACCGAGTACGGCTGGTGGAACTTCTAAGAATGCACCATGCCCATGTGGTTCTGGTAAAAAATACAAGAGATGCCACGGGCAGTCCTAAATAAGATCTAGTTCAGTGCAGATCCATTTTTTATCAACACCCTCAAAGCGTAAGATTAGTGATCTAACTCTATTCTTTATTTTTAAAGTAACAGTTACTTCCAATACTCCCTCAATTGGCTGACTTATGTAAATCTTTCTAATTTGACACTCAACATTTAATGTTTTTTGTTGCTCAATTATCTTGTTCAATACAGATCTATGGCAGTTCTTAGCAAGTTGCATAACCGATCTTCTACCAGACCAAACTTCGATAACAACAATTATAAAACTTTTGCTCCATGAGTATAAATCTGGCAGCTGCGCTAAATTTGAAGGAATTGGTGAAAATTTTGGGTGAAACCACTCTTGGCCAAACTCTGGATCAGGGGTAGGCACTAAATACAATTTTGAATTGCCATCTGCTGATAATGAGGTAGAGGTTTGAGTAATTGTCATTTAGCCATATTGACCAGCTTTATTGATTTTTAGATCATCCGAACGAATGATTTATCTTGAAAAGCGGTGGGGTATAAAGTAGTTATGAAGCTCACAAACTTTGACATAGTTAAAAATTCACGGCTAACAATGGGGCTTGGACTGTTAATTATTTCATTGTTAGCAGCAACCTTGATTGCAAAGGAAGCAAATCGAACAGTATTGGTTTGGGCAACAAAAAGTGAGTTAGCGCCAGGAGAACTAATTACTGACAATGACATTACGCCAGTTTCAGCACTACTACCAGAGTCAGCTAAAAACTATTTATCGGCCAGCGCTCAAATTATTGGTGGGGTAGTTTTAAGACAAATAAGTGCCGGCGATTTGATTCCAGCAGCGGCAGTTAGCTCATCTTCTGATTCACTTAATTCGAAGCTAATACCGCTTACAGTTGAACTTACAGATATGCCACTTGGTCTTGGCCGGGGGGATGTAATTGATATATATGCGATTGCAAAGCGAGATTCAAAAATAACTACACCAGAATTACTGGCAGCTAATGTATCTGTTTCTCAGGTGTTGGAAAGAAATAATTCTGGGATTGGTAGTGTATTGGTAATTCTAGATAACACTCAGATTCTGCCAACCCTACAATTACTTTCAGATAGCAGGATTATTATTGTCCGAAGCATCTGATTTAAAACTAAATTTAATTACCGCAATTAGTAATAGTGAAAAAGAAGATAATATTGCTGAACTTCTATTTTCTCAGGGTTGTAATATTATCTATCGGGCGCTGAATTTAGAATCACTTGAAAGATTTCTAGACAAAAATCAGCCACAATCAAATATCATATTTTCCAAGGATTTTTTGAAAGAAAAAGACTTATTGTATTTTTCAAATAAATTCAAAGTGCATAGATTTATTGAAACTAGTACTTTAAGTGATGATAGGTTAAATTTACTGACTGAGCTTTCTCAAATTAGTAAACCACCACTTATTCACAAATTATCTCGGAGAAGTAATTTAACAACAGTGATTGGTTCACCGGGCTCACCTGGGATTTCCACTATTACGAACCACCTTGCATTGAGCATTAACGCTAAAGTTATCGCTGGAATTCATCACAATATTCGCCCAAAGAGCAGCTGTGTGGTTGTTAACATCGCAGCACCTGATCTAATTGAACACATTAGTAAAATTACTGAGAAGAATCTGCTAATTGACGGTGGAAGCGCAATCTCATTAACGTCAACCTTATCCGATCGTCGCTTAAATGCTCGCTGGTTATATGAGAGTATAAATTCTTCACAAAATCTTATTCATATTATTAATGCAGATGAAAATGGTATTTTCTACTTGAGTAGATTTGTTGAGGATTTTGCTAATTTAATTCACCCACCCAAAATCATCTATATTTTGAATAATACAAAATTTGATCGTAATGGTCGCTTTATTCAAAAGAAGTTTTTAGAGCTAGTAAAAAACTACAATAATCTGCAAATTCCATATGATCCAAAGGTGCAGCTGGTAGGTATTAACTCACCTCGGAAGCAGTATTTCTGGCAGAGCACGGCTTTCAGCAAACAGATCAATAAAATTGGTAGCCAACTGGTATAGAACTGCCTCTACGATTAACCCATGGCCACCTTTGCTGAGTTAATCTCTGATAACTCAAAACTAAGTGATG
>CANLHE010000052.1 GCA_947490605.1 Actinomycetota bacterium | reverse complement strand
CCTGCTTTGATGCAACTTAATTAAATTGCGCTAAAAATACGCTGGGCTTGCCCGCATAGGTGATTTGGATTCGCTGCTTAGCCCTAGTAACTCCAACATAAAACAGTCTGCGTTCCTCATTTAAATCATTACCCATCGGTAGGACGCCATCAGATACCCCAATTAAAAACAGGTGATTCCATTCAAGTCCTTTAGCTGCATGCAAGGTGGCAAGAGTTATGCCCGGCAGGGTGGGCGGATTATTTTGTTCAGCCCGATCTTCAATCTCTCGTAAAAATGCGCGCATATTTGTGCCGCCATTTTCTTGAATGCTTTTGGCAAGACGTAAAAAAGCGGTCACATAATCAGCATCACCAAATGGGCGAAGGACAGATACTAAATCGGCATACCAATCACCGATTTCAGAAGGTAAAACTGAGGCACTACGGATAACTCGCATCGCATCCCGGACATCTACTCGATCAAAAAAGCGCTCACCTGATTTAATTTGGCTGGCGATCTTTAGATTATTAAGAGCTGATTTAACCTGATCTAGTTGAGCATTAGTTCTAGCCAAGATTGCGATCTCAGAGGAATCTGTTCCTTTTGCAATCTCCTTTGCCACCTCACCAACCACATATGAGATCTCATCAGCTGAAGTATTAAAGCCATTAACCATCGGCTTATCACCATGCTCATTTGCTGATTGAAGTTCAATCCCGTGATCACTTACTAAGTTCGCCTGCCGCAAGATTCGATTAGCTGAGTTGATGATTTCCGGAGTGGATCGATAGCCACGGGATAATCTAAATACTTGAGCATTTGGAAAACGGTTTTGAAAGTTTAGTAGGAAGTTAGAGGTTGCCCCAGCAAATGAGTAAATAGTTTGGGCAGCATCACCTACTACACATAACTCCTCTCGATTGCCTAGCCAGAGATTTAATAACCGTTGTTGCAATGGCGAGACATCCTGGTACTCATCAACTGTGAAGTAGCGGTATTGATCCCTTACCCGCTCTCTTACCCCGCGATCCTCCTCCAGCATGCCAACCGTTAAAAGCAATACATCCTCAAAATCTAAGGTGCGCTCCTGTTTTTTTAATGACTCATAAGCTTCATAAACCTGGGCGATCATTGAAAGATTCTCACCTTGAGTTTTGCTATTTGGTAACTTAACCAACCTTGAGCTTTCAATTGCCCGCTCTTGATAATCCTCTGGTGAAATCTCAAGCACCTTTGCCCACTCAATCTCACTTGCAATCTCTCGCAGCGCATTTACCTGCGCTGGAATTGCTACCTCAGCCCTGGTAATCGCTTGGCTGATAAATCCAGATTTTGTAGTTAATAATGAAGGAAATTGACCGCCGAAAGCGTATGGCCAAAAATATAAAAGTTGTTTTAATGCAGCTGAGTGAAATGTTCTAGCAGCAGCATTTGAAATACCAAGGACCCGAAGTCGGGCCCGCATTTCACCAGCTGCTTTTGCGGTGAAAGTTAATGCTAAAACTTTAGTTGGATCAGTAACACCAGCATTAATTGCATAAGCAATTCGATTAGTAATTACTCTAGTTTTTCCAGTGCCAGCACCTGCTATTACGCACACTGGCCCGCTAATTGCGGTAACAACTGCTAATTGATCAGGATCTAACTCAGCCAGAATTTGGGCATTATCTATCGCCACGATTCATTGCCAATCAAATCGGTCTCTGCATCTTTTCCATACCAAGCCTTAATCATTTGCCGAGCCACGCTAATCTCAAGTGGCAGAATTAAAGATTTATCTAAGATGGCAGCTTTCATATCTGCTCTTGAAAACCAACGGATCTCTTCAATCTCTTCCCCATCAGCTCTTGCAATTTCTGGCGTATTTGTTACCGCTTCAAATGCAATCATTAGGGATGCTGGAAATGGCCATGGTTGGGAACCAAGATAATTAATCTGGGATAACTCAACACCAGCCTCTTCCCTAACCTCTCTGACAACACAATGCTCAAATGATTCACCGGGTTCAACAAAGCCAGCGAAGGTTGAAAAGCGGTGTTTAGGCCAAACTTTTTGCCGACCAAGTAATACTCGATCTTGTTCATCTTTAATTAAAACAATTATTGCCCCGTCAGTTCTTGGGTAATGTTCACTTTCATCAATTAAACATCTTCTAACTGAGCCCCCTAAAACCACGGTTGTGGCCGCACCACATTGAGAACATCTTGGATGCTTTTTATGCCAGTTGGCTAATCCTTGGGCATGCACTGCCAAGCCGATATCTCGCGGAGATAAAAAAGCACCAATCTCTCTTAAAGTCTTTAACTCAAGATTTGTATTTTCATCACTTTCTAAGTGGCGAACGAAAAAGTTATCTTTATCTTTAACCCCTAAAAAGTAATCAGTTTGAGATTGATACTCACCTAAGCTTGATCCGCTAACAAAGCTAATCTGGTTATTACCAGCTACAAACTTCTCATCCATGAAAAGTAAAACCGATGCACTAGCCCAGGCAGATTTAAGGTAGGCCTCATCACTTCGTAAATGCGCAGCGCGATCAACCTCAGCAACTGCTAATGGGAGTTTTAGTGATTTATTTGGCATCATCACCGCCCGACCCTACTAGCCTGTCGTCATGGTTGTCGCCCCCGCTCAAAGCCTGAGAATAATCTCCTGGAACCTTTTGCATGGGCAGGTTATCCCGCCTATTAGCGATCAAGATTGGCGGCAGAGTTTAATAACGGCTGCTAAAACAGTGGCAGATAATTACCAGCCAGATTTTATTGGATTGCAAGAGGTTGATTATTTACAACCCCGTTCGTCAGAGATAAATCAAACGCAACTAATTGCCGAAAGTATGGGACTTAAATATTGGGCATACCTACCGACAATATTTGGTACGCCAGGTGAAAAATGGGAAAAGGTAAGAGATTTACAAAGTGCGTTAATAACTCAAGATTCAGCCCCAACCAGAACAATGAGTTATGGAATTGGTATTGCCACAAATCAAGTAATAAAGAAAATACATGTTAAAAAATTAGGCAGATCAATTATTGGACTTCCTCTGCTAATTCCAAAAGTCAATGGCGGGGTTAGGTTTATTTATGTTAAAGATGAACCTAGAGTTGCATTAACTGCAGAGCTTGAGAACGGTCTAACAATTACCACTACCCATCTCTCTTTTGCACCGGTAGTTAATGTTTATCAATTAAACCGGCTTTGCTCTTCTTTGAATAGATTACCGGGTAAGCAGGTGCTTACTGGTGATTTAAATATCATTGCAAATCTACCAAGTAGATTTAGTAGCTATAGATCATTGACTAAGCAAATGACCTATCCAAGCTGGAAAGAGAAAATACAGTTTGATTACATAATGGTTCCAAAATCATCGGTTAACTCAGTTAAAACAAATCTATTAAACACAGTTAAAACAAATATCTCTGACCATACTCCAATTGGATTAGAGCTTAGATTTGAATAGGCACTTTACTAATCAAAGTTAATAACGCCTGCTCATCTAAAATATCAGCTGGCCTGACCGTTTGATTATCAGCTACATAATGAAAAGCCGCACTAATCTTTTCAATCGGCACATTCTTAAGTTTTGAATAAGCCAGGCGATACATCGCCAACTGAATTGCAGCGGTCGCTAGATCATCACCATCTTTAACCTTGCCAGTCTTCCAATCAACTACCTCAAACTGATCACCACTTTGATAGACCGCATCAATTCGGCCCCGAATCAAAGTGTTATCAATCATTGTTTCAAAGCCAACCTCAACTCCCACAGGTTGTTTATTCGCCCACTCACTTGCAAGCCATGCCTGCTGTAATTTATCAAGGGGAGCATCAGCAAACTCTTCAGTAATTACTGGACTGCTTTGATTAAATAAATCATCCATAGAGATTAGTGATGGATGTTCGAAGTGATTTTCAAGCCATAGGTGGAAATCAGTTCCTCGTCTTGCGTATTTATCAATGTGATTTGGCATTGGCCGGCGCAACCTCAGTGCTAACTCCTGCGGATCTTTTGCTAAATAAAGCAGGGTAGAAACAGATAATCTGCTTGGCAATGTAATCATTACCTTTTCATTTCGATTAGAGATCTCAGAGAGAATTGCCTGCATATCAGAGAGTAAAGAAACCTTTTCTGTATCTGCTGCTTCCTTAATTAAGCTGTTTACTTCAGCCGGCGTAAATGGTGTTGCACTTTCAATTCCAAGTGAAACCTCTTGTAATTTATCTAGCCTGCTACTTCTTGTTGGCCAGATCCCGGTTGTCGGATTTTCCTTAATTGGATTACGACCTTCTGGAATTGGCGTATCAGTAAGTACGCTTCCGCCATTTATTTTAATAAGCGCGTTAGCAAAGATATTAAATAGGCTACTTGGATTAACTATCTTTTCACCATTTCTAAAGTGCGAAGTTGTGCAGATTAATCCCTTCTTTGCTCGCGTAATAGCAACATAGGCAAGACGCATCTCCTCCATTGATTTGCGCGCTTTCCACTGATCTTCAAATCGCTCTAAGCCATCTTTTAGATTTTTATTTGTTGAAAAACTATCAAAATTAATTGAAGGCAGCTGCTCACAATCGCCTCGCATACTGACTGGAATAGAGCCGGCATTGTTAACCCAATCATCTGACTTCTTACCAACACTTGGAAAGGTTTTATCTGCAAGGCCAGGAATTGCAACATAATCCCACTCAGCTCCCTTTGCTGAATGGATAGTTAAAATTTGCACGGCATCACTTCTGACATCTACCTCAGCCGGCTTTAAACCACCTTCAGTATCTTCTGCAATTTTTAACCACTGTAAGAAGCCAAGTAATGTGCCGCCATTTTTTTCAAATCTAGCTGACTCATCTAAGAACCGGTCTAAATTTTTTCGGCCAGATTGCCAGCCATCTCTTACTAATACTTCAGTATCTAATGACAAGAATTGTTCTACCTCAATTATTGCCTCAGTGATTGAGCCATTTAAATTTCGGCGGAGTGCTCGAAGTGAAAGTGCAAATTTACGAAGCCGAGCTAATCCTTCTTCGCTAAATCCAGGAGTCCCCTGATACTTTGCAAACTCACCCTGCTTTAATGTCAGTAATAGCTCTAAAGATTCAATAATTGAACCGGCAGCAAACTCATCAGCGGTTGAGATAACTTCAATGTTTTGCTCAAGTGCTTGCTTTAACTCTTTACCTCTTGAGTAATCATTTGATCTGGCAAAGTTTTTAGTGAATATACCTAGCGCCATTAAATCTCTTGCTCCAAGATTTATATGTGGCCCAGTTAGCAGGCGCATTAGAGCTGTTCCAGTATCTGGCATGGTTAAGGTGCGAAGTAAGGCAATAATGTCGGAAATCTCAGGGGTGTGAATTAAACCGCCAACACCAACTACATCGGTTGGAATATCTAATTCAGTAAAAGCTGCCTGGATTGAATCAATTTGTGATCTGCTTCTAACTAGTACTGCAAATGTTGATTTTTCATTTGCAGCAAGCTTTTCTCGATCTTTATCAAACCAATACTTAGCAAAGTATTTTGCAATCTCTTGTCCCTCTTGAATTTGGGTTTCATAAATACCGCAAATTACCTCACCAGTTTTTGCATTTGGTCGGGCAGTTAATTTCTCAATTTGCTTACTTGTTGAAATCTCATCAATCATGACATTTGCTAAATCTAAAACAGCTGAATCATTTCGCCAGGTCGTAAGCAAGGCATACCGAGTTGCATTGCTGTTAAAGGACTTAGCGAAGGAGTCTAGGGTTTCAGAGCTAGCACTACGCCAACCGTAAATTGCCTGATTTGGATCTCCTACTGCCGTCACCGGATGGTTATTGCCAAAGAGGTTAGACAAGAACTTAATCTGGTTAAAAGATGTGTCTTGATACTCATCTAGTAATACCACCTTAAATTTATTTCGCTCAATTACTCCAATATCATCACTATGGTTTTGCTTACTCTCCTCAACTAACTTTGCCGCAATAGACATATGATCATTAAAGGTTAATAAGCCATGTTGCTTGCGCCGATTATCAAAAGCAGCCACGATCGGCAGAATTGCAAGGCGTTGTGATAACTCCTCTTTAAATTCAATCACTGGATTTGTTTGACGGTCAGAAAATTCAGAAAGGTTGGCTAA
>CANLHE010000051.1 GCA_947490605.1 Actinomycetota bacterium | reverse complement strand
CAATTTCGCATCCCACGGATCAATGGCGTAGCACCTTCTGTCACCATTTTAGAAAATAAGGCAGACTTAGACCTATGACCGCACTTATAGATATCCAGCGCTTGGTTGAGTGTGAGTCTCCGACTGAAGATTTAGCATCATGTAATCAGGTTGTTGATTTAGCAGTTGAAATTGCAAATAAATTATTAAAAACTCCAGCAACAAAAATAAATGAAAATGGTCGCCCAGTATTTTGGTGGGGGGCAAAAAATCCAAAAATAGTTTTGCTTTGTCACTTGGATACAGTTTGGCCAAAGGGTTCATTTCAGCCAACTTGGAAAATTGAAGCAGATATCGCAACCGGCCCTGGTGTCTTTGATATGAAAGCTGGATTCATACAAGCACTTTATGCCGTTTCTCAAGTAAGTGGTGCGCAAGAGAATGTTGCATTGGTTGCAACTACAGATGAAGAAACTGGTAGTGCAACATCAAAAGAATTGATTGAAAGATTAGCCAAAACTGCTCAAGCGGTATTGGTTTTTGAAGCTTCGTTAGATGGAAAAGTTAAAACCGGTCGTAAAGGAACTGCGATGTATCAGGTGAATGTAATTGGAAAGGCTTCACATGCCGGCCTTGAACCTGAAAAGGGAATTAATGCGACTACTGAACTTGCAAAATTAGTTATGCAAATTGCAGCTCTTGAGAACCCTGAGTTTGGTACAACTGCTGTTCCAACTGTTATGCAGTCTGGCACAACAACAAATACTGTACCGGCCTCAGCAAAATTAGATATTGATGTCAGATCTTTTACAATATCTGAGTTAAATAGAATAGATAAATCAATTCGAGCCTTGTCTAGTGAAGTGGCCAAAGTTGAAGTTACTGGCGGAGTTAATCGACCACCACTTGAAATATCAAGTTCTATGGAGCTATACGAAAAGTTAGAGAAGGTCGCAAAAGATTTAGGTCTATCCCCGATCGGCCATGCAAGTGTTGGCGGAGCAAGTGATGGCAACCTTGCTGCTGCTGCCGGAGCTAAAGTATTAGATGGTTTAGGTGCGATCGGAATGGGCGCTCATGCTCCTAGTGAATCGATAAAAGTTTCAACAATAGATGAAAGAATTAAGTTAACGACTGCATTTATCAATGAGTTGCTTAAATGAGTGATGGCCCATTAATTGTTCAAAGCGATAAAACTCTTTTATTAGATATCGACCATATCCTCTCTGATGAATGTCGCAGAGCGATTGCAGCTTTTGCAGAGTTAGAGAAATCTCCAGAACATATCCATACCTACCGATTAACTCCGCTTGGACTTTGGAATGCCAGAGCATCTGGCCACGACGCTGAGCAAGTAGTTGATGTATTGCTTAAATACTCAAGATACGCAGTTCCACACTCACTATTAGTAGATATTGCCGAGACTATGTCTCGCTATGGTCGGCTTCGACTTGAAGCTCATCCAGTACACGGCTTGATATTAGTTTCAAATGATCCAGCAGTACTAAAAGAAGTAACCCGTGGCAAGAAAGTTGCACCGATGCTTGGTTTGCAACTAGATGAAGAAACTATTGTGGTTCACCCTGGACAGCGTGGGTTTTTAAAGCAAGCACTTTTGAAATTAGGTTGGCCAGCAGAAGATTTTGCCGGTTATGTGGATGGTGAACACCACGAAATTGCGTTAAAACAAGATGGTTGGAAAATAAGAAAATACCAAGAATTAGCTGCTTAAGGTTTTTGGCATGGTGGCTCTGGTGTTGTAGTTCTGCCATGTGGTGCTGGTAAAACAATTGTTGGAGCGGCGGCTATGGCGCATGCAAAAGCAACAACTTTAATTTTAGTTACAAACACAGTTGCTGCCCGACAGTGGCGGGAAGAATTATTAAAACGAACAGATTTGAATGAAGATGATATTGGTGAATACAGTGGTGCCAAAAAAGAAATTAGGCCGGTAACTATTGCTACGTATCAAGTAATGACAACTCGGAAGCAAGGGGTTTACGCCCACCTTGATCTATTTGACGCTATCGACTGGGGATTAATTATTTACGATGAGGTTCATTTATTACCAGCTCCAATATTTAGATTTACAGCAGATATCCAATCTCGCCGCAGATTAGGGCTAACTGCGACTTTAGTTCGTGAAGATGGAATGGAAGGGGAAGTATTTTCACTAATTGGTCCGAAGCGATTTGATGTACCTTGGAAAGAGATTGAAGCACAAGGTTATATTGCACCAGCTGACTGTGTTGAAGTAAGAATTACTTTAACTGATGCTGAAAGACTAAATTACGCCACCGCTGAGCAAGAAGATAGATATCGTTTTTGTGCTACTTCTCAAACTAAAAAAGAGGTTGCAATAGCACTTGCAAGACAGCATGCAAATGATCAAGTATTAGTGATCGGACAATATTTAGAGCAGTTGGACCAACTTTCTGAGGCGCTTGGAGTTCCAGTAATTAAAGGTGAGACTCCAGTTAAAGAGCGGGAAAGATTATTTGCATTATTTCGTACTGGTGAAATTAAATGCTTAGTTGTATCAAAGGTTGCTAACTTCTCTATTGATTTACCGGAGGCAACAATAGCTATTCAAGTTTCCGGCACATTTGGTTCACGTCAGGAAGAGGCACAGCGCCTAGGTCGAATCCTTCGCCCTAAAGCAGATGGTAGGACGGCACGGTTTTACTCACTCGTTGCAAGAGACACTGTTGATCAAGATTTTGCACAAAACCGACAAAGGTTCTTAGCGGAGCAAGGTTATGCATATCGAATTATTGATGCGGATGAGGTAATTAATAAAAATTAAGATTTAATCGCTGCGGTAAAGCGCTCTAAATCTACTCGCCAATAATCGTGGATTTTATTATCAATCAGAATTACCGGAACTTGCTCACCAAACTCTTTTTCTAGTTCACTATCATTGTCAATCAATACGATATTTAAAGTGAATTTGTAGTCATCAATAACAGAGTTAATTCGATCAATTGCAATCTCGCACAGGTGACACCCACTACGTGAGTAAACCGTTACCTCTTTCATCGATAGTAACCTTGACTTAAAAATATAGCCATTAACATCCAGTTCTTTATATTAATTTGCTTAATTATTGCTGATAACTTCAGATCTAGCACGGTCTAATCATCTCAGACTGTTAGCCTTCAACCTATGCGGTTTAAGTCAATACTCATATCAATCGGGCTAGTGATTGGTCTTTTAACCACTCCATTTTCAATTACGACCGCTGATGCACTTCAAATAAAGAGTGCTCCAGCAAATTGGGGCTACATCTATGCAAGTGGGAAAACTGCCTCGGTTCAAACTGTTGAGAGAAATTCTTCTGCATATATAGAAAAGAAGAGTAATTTTATTATTAACTTTAATACTGTCCCAGCAACTGCAAAAGTTGCGGTGCAGGCAGCAGTTGACACCTGGTCTGAGAACTTTGCCTCTGCCGTGCCAGTAAATGTGAATGTAACTTGGAGTAGAGCCTCAAGCTATGGAATCTTAGCTGCTGCTAGTGCTAAGAATAATTACGCAAATTTTCCTGGTGCTCCAGATAAAACTTTATATTATGCATCTGCTCTTGCTAACGCTTTAGCGGGTAAAGATTTAGATCCGGCAAGTCCAGAAATTGAAATATCAATTACCTCCGATGCGCCTTGGTATTTTGGAATAGATGGAAAGTGCCCGCCAAGAAGTTATGACTTACGATCAGTAATTTTGCATGAGATGGCTCATGGCTTAGGTTTTATTTCTGGAAATTACTACGATGAATTCTCTGGTTTTGGAAGGATTACCCAACCAACTCCATTTGATGCATACGCACAACTTCCAGATGGTAGGCGCTTAGCTGATATGCCTATTTCATCACTAGAAACTGGTAAAGCTTTAACTTCAACACTGTTGTGGTCAGGCGAAAGCGCAATAAAATCTAATAACGGTGTGAAGCCTTTGCTATATACACCTAGCATTTATGAGCCTGGGTCATCTGTTAGTCATTTAGATGAAAGAACATTTTCTCAATCTGGTGAGAATGCAGCAATGACTCCAAATTTAGATTCTGGTGAAGTTTTTCATTTACCTGGGCCACTTTTGTTAGCGATGTTTGATGACATGAGAAGAAAGCCACCTGCTGGAATTGCTTATGGACTGCCTGAATCTCCCCAAAATTTCCGGGCAATAATTAGCGATAGAAGCGCAATTTTAATGTTTGACCGCCCAGCGAATTTCCGTTCTGCTCAAATTGAAAGTTACTCAATAAAAAATGTTAAAACCGGCGAACAAACAACAGCTTCTGAAAGCCCTGTAGTAATTACCGGATTAAAAAATGGTATTGATTACAGTTTTTCAATTATCGCAAAAAATACTGTTGGTGATTCTCCCTCTGTCTTATCAAACTCTGTGATACCCCAGGCTGTTTGGAAAGCATCTGTTATAGATTCGGCTGCAGATGCTAAGTATCTCGCAAATGCAACTTATCAAGGTAAGCCAGTAATTGCATATAGTGATAGTAAAAATGGCGATATTAAACTTGCGACTTATTCCAGCAGTAAGTGGAGCATTAAAACGATTGACGGTAATAGTCTGGAGTTAGGAAAAACTACTAATGATGTCTCTGGCTACATTTCAGTTTGCACTTCCTCTGCCAATAAGAAAAATTACTTACATATTTTCTATACAGATTTAATAAGCAAAGATCTCAAATACGCTCTATACGATGGTAAGTCATGGGCATATGAGGTTGTCGATGGTGATGGAGCTGCCATTCAAGATTATAAAATTTTTCCAAGAGTAAGAGGTGGATCTGATGTTTCGGTTTCAAATGCTTGCGCAGTCACCAGCGATGGAGTTCAAGTTTTTTATCGCGATGAATCGCAGGGAATATTGCTTGGGGCGGTAAAAAATAATGGTGAATGGGTATATGAAATTGTTGACGGAGACAAAGACACTGAAAGTCGAACAACTGGCGATGTTGCATTTCATATGAAAGCTATAACCGTGGATAAAAATGTCCATGTAATTTACGATTCAGTAAAAGGCTTTGATGCTGATAAAAATGTTACAAAAGGGGAAATTCGCTATGCAGTTAGAACTGGAACAGGGGCAGGTGATTGGATATATAAAACTTTAGATGCACCAGATGGTTCTATCGCGGTAGCTGGCTATGACGTATCAATTTTTAAGTCAGCAAAAGGTGTGAATTTTAGTTGGTTTACTAGTAGTGGAGTTTCACTTCCAAATCCAAACCAAATTAGATATCAAGCAAGTCCAACCAGCACTTTCATTGATACTAAAGTGGTTGGTTATGGCACTCCTAATTCCCCAATAGCTATCGATGAAAAATCTATATTATTTAGTTGTGAATTAAGATTGTGCCTGGTTAATAAAACTAAGAATAAAGTTGAATTAATTACTAAAGGTGTTACCTCAGATGGCGGGAAAAGCGCCTGGATTACTTTAAATAAAATCAGATACGCCGTTGCTGGCGTATCTGGAAAATTACTTCTTTTTAAACCCTAGTAAGGAAAATTAATTACTTCGCGTTGCGTCGTTGAATTCTTGTTTTCTTTAGAAGTTTTTTATGCTTCTTCTTCGCCATTCTCTTACGGCGCTTCTTAATTACTGAACCCATTTTGCTCCTTTAGTGAAATTACTATGAGGCAAGATTACTAGTTAATCACTACTAAACCAAAACTTACACCCGAATCGGTGATTACAACCGTACCAATTTCATTATTGGCAGCGATTACAACCGCTGGTGCCGATAGTGTGTAAGCGGAGATTACCTCACCTTTTTTCCCAAGCTCAAGAATTACTGGCGTAGCATTTTTTGGCTTCCAGGTAGGTACACCTTTAATTACGCCACTAGAAATAAAGGTTGCCCAGGAATTTTTACTGCTAGCGACCAATGCTGGTGATTTTGATAAATACCGAACATTCCACGTTGGTTTACTTAGTGCTGAAAACTTTGTGATTGCTGCTTCTGTTTTATTTGAGTATGAAACTTTTCCACCTTGAAGTAAACCAGTCGTAATTGAGTTCCAAGTTCGGGTTGTGCTTTTTAAAGTTGCCCGTGCTACCTGTTGCAGTACCCCACTTGTAGAAATTTTTAAGGTTACCGCATCTGCCTTGCTTAGTGGTTTTGCTTTTAACAATAAGTCCGCACTCGATCCAACTACCGTGATGCTTCCATCTGAATTACTCAGCGCAGAGT
>CANLHE010000050.1 GCA_947490605.1 Actinomycetota bacterium | reverse complement strand
ATTTAGAAAACTCCAGCCTTAAATCTTTTAAATTGGTCAACGCCGACGGCTAAGTCTACTCTGCCGCAATGGGACTAAAACCCGAGATCATCAAGCATCTGGCTGAACGGGCAGCACTGGGGCTACCTGCAGTGTGGCAAGCGCCGTTGGATGAGATTCGAAAAAATACCCATACCCATATTGCTTTGACTCAACCATTAATAGATCTATTCGCAGTCGAACATAAATTTATTCCAGGACCTACCGCTGATCTGCCAATTCGAATATACCGTTCAACTGATGAAAAGAATCTACCAGCACTAGTTTTCTTTCATGGTGGTGGCTGGGTGTTAAATTTTTTAGATATCTACGAGCCAGCTCTTAGAAGTATTGCAAAGGGTGGAAATTTTGTAATTATTGCCGTTGAATATCAAAAAGCACCAGAGCATCCATACCCAACTCCCTTTGATGATTGTTATGCAACACTGGAGTGGGTGGTAAACCATGCGAAAGAGCTCTCCATAGATCCAGAATCGATTGGGGTAGGCGGTGATAGCGCCGGTGGAAATTTAGCCTCCGCTGTTGCAATAAAGGCGAGAGATACGAGACTGATTCCATTGGCATTTCAATTATTGATTTATCCATGTAATGAGATACAAATGCAATATCCTTCTGCAACAGAATTTGCTGAAGGCTTTGGCTTGACTACTAAATCAATGAGATGGTTTTGGGATAAATATCTTCCAAATTCTGATCAACAAAGTGATCCATATGCAGTACCAGCTCGGGCAACAGATCTTAAAGGAGTGGCTGCGGCAATTGTGATTGCAGCGCAATTTGATCCACTTACTGATGATGCCAGGCAGTATTACCAAAAATTGGTGACAAGCTCTGTGCCAGCTATATATAAGGAGTATGGTGGCCAAATACACGGCTTCTTTAATTTAAGCGGCGTTACTGAAGATGCACATTTACTTTATTCAGATATCGCCTTTGAAATTAATGCAATCTTAGGAAGAGGAAAATAATTGACTAAAACTGGTTGGGGCACATTTGCGTTACTTGGTTTCCTCTGGGGAATCCCATACCTATTTCTAAAGATTGCAGTAGAAGAGATGTCACCCTCATCCATTGTGTTTTTAAGAGTTCTAATCGGTGCCATAGTTTTGCTACCGATTGCATTAAAACGTAAAACATTTTACATTGCTAGACAGTATTGGCCATTACTACTGCTTTATACAGTGACAGAGCTTATTGGCCCTTGGTATTTGATCACAAATGCTGAACAAAAAATAACCTCTGGCTTAACTGGACTGCTTGTTGCAACCGTACCAATCTGGGCAGCAATACTTGCTTCTATATTTGGTGACCATACTGTTTGGCATAAATCCAGACTCTTTGGATTAATCATTGGCTTTATTGGCGTTGTAGCAGTTGTTGGAATTGAATCGTTAAGTGGAAGGCAAGACATAATTTCAATTGGTATGGTACTTCTTGCTGCCATGGGATACGCATATGCGATCAATATGGTTAATCGCAAGATTCCAGAGGTTCCAGGATTGGCACTAAATACCTGGGCAATGATCATTACTTCTTTTGTATATTTACCATTTGCCATCATTAGCTGGCCTAAGGAAATACCATCGATACAAACAATCGGTTCGGTATTAGGACTAGGCATTTTGTGCACGGCAGTTGCATTCATTTTATTTTTTAAATTAGTTGCTGAGGTTGGGCCTCCGAGGGCTTCCCTTGTTACCTATCTAAATACCGCAGTAGCGGTTGTGCTTGGAGTAATTTTATTGGGTGAGCCATTGACACTTGGAATTGCCCTCGGTCTGCCACTAGTTCTTGTTGGTTCTTATTTTGCTAGTCGGAAAGTGAATCGGTAAAACCAAGTCTTGCTAATAGTTTTGGATCTTTTTGCCACTCTTTAGAAACTTTAACGTGAATTTGTAAGAAAACTTGCATGCCAACTAGGTTTTCAATTGATTTACGAGCAAGGGTGCCGATCGCTTTTAACTTACTACCCTGAGGTCCGATAATAATTCCTTTTTGACTATCCCGCTCAACATGTAATGTGGCATTAATATCAAATATCTTCCCGCCATCTCGCTCTGACATTTCATCGATAGTAACCATCACTGAGTGAGGTAATTCCTCATAAAGCTCTTCAATTGCTGCTTCTCTAATCAAATCTGCAAACATCAACTCTTCAGCCTGATCAGTTGTAATGTCAGTTGGATAAAGCGCAGGTGAATCTGGTAATTTTTTTGAGAGTAAATCTAGGAGTAAATCTGTTTGATCTAAATTTTTAGCTGAGATCGGCACAATTTCAGCACGGGAAAGATTTATCCGCTCGGTAAATTCACCCACTTTTACTAACTTGGCCGCAAGTTCAGATTTTGAAACTGTATCAACTTTAGTAACCACTAAAAATATTGGCATCTGCCCCTTTACTTGCTTTGCAATGTACTCATCCCCAGCCCCAATTTCCTCATTTGCCGGCATGCAAATTACAACCGCATCAGTTGAATCAATATTTTCGCTCACCATAGAATTTAATCTATTTCCTAAGGCATTCTTTGGCTTATGCATTCCGGGTGTATCAACAACAATCATTTGAAAGTTCTCTTTATTAATAATTCCACGTATTGGATTTCTGGTTGTATTTGGGTGATGTGAAGTAATGACTATTTTTGTGCCAACTAGGGCATTAACCAAGGTGGATTTACCAGTGTTAGGACGACCAACAATCGCGACAAAGCCCGCTTTGAAATCACTCATTGCCGTTATTCTCTCACCTTTTTGATCACCTCAATTGCAGCGGCTTAATTATCTCCAATATCTCATCTAGGCTGGTTGCGATATCTGCAATTCGCTCGGCAATTAAGCGATGACAGCCTTCGCTAAGGGTAGATGTAACTTCACCAGGTATTGCAAATACTGGCCGAAAAATCTCAGCTGCATCCCGAGCAGTTCTAATCGAACCACTAATAAACTCTGCCTCTACTACTACAGTTGCTTTTGATAATGCAGCAATTAAACGATTCCTAATCAGAAACCGATAAGGCTTAGATAAAACATTTGGCATGACTTCTGAAATTAGAAGGCCAGAAATAGTAATTTTACTAAATAGTTTTGAGTTCTCTAGTGGGTATAAATAGTTTAATCCTCCAGCTAATATGCAAATGGTTTTGCCATCCCCAGCCAGCGCTCCAATATGAGATGCAGTATCGATTCCATACGCCCCACCACTTACTACGATTAACTCCTGCTTCACAGCTTGCATGGCTAAAGACTTGGCGATTTGATAACCGTAACTAGTTGGTTTTCTACTGCCAACAATGGAGATAGATTTATCAAGATTTTTTAGAGTACTTCGATCGCCTTTAATTACCAACCCAATCGGCGG
The DNA here is from genome assembly GCA_947490605.1 of Actinomycetota bacterium. The sequence goes on along the minus strand of CANLHE010000050.1, from coordinate 2,925 downwards.
AGATAGAAGATCATTAAGCCCGGATGGCCAATCTAGATCTTCCGGCGTTAGGAACGTGCAACCTGAGTCAATTAACTCTTTTCTAAGGCTAGGTAGATCTGTCATAGAAATTTTTTGCTGAAGATCTAAAAACTCTGGCCGCTTTCCATAGTATTTACCATTAATAACTCGCTCTAATACAGCAAGGGCGCTGGTTTGGAATATTTCACCACTCCAGAAATTATCAGCTGGCTCAATACATGAGAACAAAATTAATCTTGCCTCAGATTCAGTTAGCACATATCTAATTTACCTATCTTGGTTAGATATATGTAGGTGATTTGAAAATTGTGAATTACTTGAGCTTAAAGAAGGGCTGCAATATTTGCAAAGGACTTACGATGAATTGGAAGCACTCCAAACTCCTTTATTGCTGCAGTATGTGACGCAGTTATATACCCTTTGTGATTTGCCAGACCATATTTTGGAAACTTTTTATCCAGCTCAATCATGATGCGATCCCGATAAACCTTTGCCAAGATTGATGCAGCACTAATCGAAATTGCAACTTGATCACCTTTCCAGACCGCCAGATTTGGCGTGGTTAAACCAGGTATTGGATATCCATCGGTTAAGACATAATCTGGCGTAACTTCCAAGGCATTTATCGCCCGGCGCATTCCTTCAATATTACATTTATGCAAACCAAGTGAATCGATCTCTTCTACCGATACTTCAATTATTGAGTACGCAAGTGCGTTATTTATTACTACATCAAATAATTCTTCACGCTTTGATTCAGTTAGCTCTTTAGAATCCTTAATATCAACTAGCAACTTGGAAAGTGGGTCTTTTAATATAACTGAAGCTAATACCAAGGGCCCAGCACATGGACCACGACCGGCCTCGTCAACACCTGCGATATTTTTAATTCCTGCTTTAAGCAGAGTTTGCTCAATCATTAATCTAAGGCAGATTTTTTACTGGAATCTTCTTTAAATCTTCACCCTTAGAAATTAAGGCAATATCTGTTAAAGGCCAGACGACAAATATTGCTCTGCCAACAACTTTGCTCAGTGGAACCATTCCATTATTTGCACTGTCTGGATGAAATCTTGAATCAGCACTTGCCCCTCGATGATCCCCCATTACCCATATAAATCCTTTAGGGATCTCAACGTTGAATTGCATATCACTTGGTTTATCGCCAGCAAATATGTATGGCTCAGTGATTGAAACTCCATTTACTTGAATTTTTCCAGCCTTGTCACAACAAACAACCTTGTCTCCGCCAACTCCAATAACCCGCTTAATCAAATACTGTTTTGCTGGATCTGGTAATACGCCGACTGTAATTAGGCCGGTCTTAACTACTGCGCCTATCCCAGAATCCTCTGATTGCGATGAATTGCCTAACCAATTATCTGGATCGCCAAAAACTACTACTTCACCTCTTTTGATATCAGTAAATAAGGCACCAAGTTTATTTACGGCAATTCGGTCTCCCACCTGCAATGTGTTTTCCATTGAGCCAGAAGGAATATAGAAAAAATGAACCAAAAAAGTTTTAACTATTATTGAAACCACAAGTGCGGCAATAATAATTACCGGTAATTCTCGAAGGAAAGAACCCTTCTTAAGCATGAGTATTAACTACTTAAGCTTGTGGGGTTTCTTCTACTGCAGCCTCTACCGCTACCTCTTCGGCAACTGGTGCAGCTTCAGCAACTGGAGTTTCTTCAACAACAGGTGCAGCTTCAGCAACTGGAGTTTCTACAACTACAGGAGCGGCCTTTGCAGCTAAACGCTCAGCAGCTTTCTTCTTTAAAGTTGTTGCGCCATCTGCTGGCTCATTCATTGCCTCTTTAACTGCAGCCTCATACGCAACTCGCTTATCAACTCGAACTGGTTGTGGCTTTAATGTTCCCTCGGTACCTGGCAGACCATTTGCTTTCTGGTAATCGCCAGTGATTTTAAGTAGTGCGGTAACTGCTTCAGTTGGTTGTGCACCAACGCCAAGCCAGTACTGCACGCGATCTGAATTAACCTCAATTAATGATGGCTCAGATGCAGGTGAGTAACGACCAATCTCTTCAATCGCCTTTGAGTTACGAGCAGAACGAGAATCTGCAATCACAATTCGATAATGAGGTGTACGGATCTTGCCGAGACGCATTAACTTAATCTTTACTGACACAAAACTCCCTATAGAAAATTAATCGGCTTAATCTTTCGTAAACAGCGGGGGCGTTTACATCCAGAGCTAACCTTGCGGATAAAAATTGCTATGGGTTAGAGGGTCCCATTCGCAGGTGGCTAATCTTGCCAGCAGTGGGCTTCAAACCCAAATTGGCCTAGATTCCCTCCTCAATTGCCCGCTTTGCAGGGTTACCTGACCGTGATTTTTTCTTAGGCAAATTTATTTGTTGCTGCTTCGGCAAATTACCCATCCCTGCTAGCGCACCCATGCCAGGAATATTTGCTCCGCTTCGCATTTGCTTCATTACCTTTTGGGCTTGTGAAAATCGTTCAACAAGTGAATTAATCTCAGATATTGCTCTGCCACTGCCTCTAGCAATTCGAGCTCGCCTTGAGCCATTTAAAACTTTTGGATCATTTCTTTCTTTTGGAGTCATAGATTCAATAATTGCTCGAGTTCTTACCAACTCAGATTCATCAAAGTTTTCAATCTGCTTCTTCATTCCAGCAGCTCCCGGTAATAAGCCCATTAGCTTGCTCATACTGCCCATATTTTTCATTGCCTCAAGCTGAGATAGAAAATCATCAAATGTAAATTCTTCACCTTTTAAAAATTTGTCCTCTAATTTCTTTGAGGTCTCTTCTGGCATAGCCCGCTTTGCTTGTTCAGATAGAGATGCCACATCTCCCATCCCAAGAATTCGCGAAGACATACGGTCTGGATAGAAAAGATCAAAATCGGTAACT